>NZ_LHOZ01000067.1:0-46231 GCF_001297205.1 Frigoribacterium sp. RIT-PI-h
GCCCCGAACCCCGGCTCGGCGGCCTGACGCGCGGTCCCGCCGACCCATCCGCGTCGGCAACTCCTGCCTGCAGCCGCCGCCCGAGCGGCGGACCGGGGAGGCGCGGTGCCGTCCGCGGCACCAGGCAGGAGTAGCCGACCGGCGGGCCCCCCCCGGCCCGACGCCCGCTCGGTCGCCCGGGCGTGGGAGAATCGAGCGGTCCCCCCGCCCACCACCCCCAGAGGATCGTGTGAGTCCCCAAGCAACCCGCGCACTCGAGCCGGCGTCGACCGAGCCCGAGTCCCTCCGCAACTTCTGCATCATCGCGCACATCGACCACGGCAAGTCGACCCTGGCCGACCGCATGCTCGGCATCACCGGCGTGGTCGAGTCGCGCGCGATGCGTGCCCAGTACCTCGACCGCATGGACATCGAGCGCGAGCGCGGCATCACGATCAAGAGCCAGGCCGTGCGCATGCCGTGGGAGCGCAACGGCGAGACCTTCGCACTCAACATGATCGACACCCCCGGCCACGTCGACTTCAGCTACGAGGTCTCCCGCTCGCTGGCCGCCTGCGAGGGCGCGATCCTGCTGGTCGACGCGGCCCAGGGCATCGAGGCGCAGACCCTGGCGAACCTCTACCTGGCGCTCGAGAACGACCTCGAGATCATCCCGGTGCTCAACAAGATCGACCTCCCGGCGGCCGACCCCGACAAGTACGCCGCCGAGCTGGCGGGCCTGATCGGCGGCGACCCCGCCGACGTCCTGCGCGTCAGCGGCAAGACCGGCATGGGCGTCGAAGAGCTCCTCGACCGCGTGGTCGACCGCATCCCCTCGCCCGTCGGCGTCAAGGACGCACCGCCCCGGGCGATGATCTTCGACTCGGTCTACGACAGCTACCGCGGCGTCGTCACCTACATCCGCATGATCGACGGCACCCTGCACCCTCGCGAGAAGGTGCAGATGATGTCCACGAAGTCGACGCACGACATCCTCGAGATCGGCGTCTCGTCGCCCGAGCCCGTCCCCAGCCAGGGGCTGTCGGTCGGCGAGGTCGGCTACCTCATCACCGGCGTGAAGGACGTCCGCCTGTCGAAGGTGGGCGACACCGTCACGACGGCGGCCAAGCCCGCGACCGAGGCGCTCAGCGGCTACACCGAGCCGCTGCCCATGGTCTTCTCGGGGCTCTACCCGATCGACGGCAGCGACTACCCCATCCTGCGCGAGGCCCTCGACAAGCTCAAGCTGTCGGACGCTGCGCTCGTGTACGAGCCCGAGACCTCGGTGGCCCTGGGGTTCGGCTTCCGTTGCGGGTTCCTCGGCCTGCTGCACCTCGAGATCGTCACCGAGCGCCTCGAGCGTGAGTTCGGCCTCGACCTCATCACGACGGCGCCGAGCGTCATCTACGAGGTCACCACCGAAGACAGGCAGACCGTCACGGTCACCAACCCCAGCGAGTTCCCGGGCGGCAAGATCACCAGCGTCAGCGAGCCCATGGTCAAGGCGGGCATCCTCGCGCCGAAGGACTACGTCGGCGTGATCATGGAGCTCTGCCAACAGCGCCGCGGCACCCTGCTCGGCATGGAGTACCTCGGTGAGGACAGGGTCGAGATCCGCTACGCGATGCCCCTCGGCGAGATCGTGTTCGACTTCTTCGACAGCCTCAAGTCGAAGACCGCGGGCTACGCCAGCCTCGACTACGAACCGATCGGCGACCAAGAGGCCGACCTGGTCAAGGTCGACATCCTGCTGCAGGGCGAACAGGTCGACGCGTTCAGCGCGATCGTGCACCGCGACAAGGCCTACGCCTACGGGGTCCTCATGACGGGCCGGCTGCGCGAGCTCATCCCGAGGCAGCAGTTCGAGGTGCCCATCCAGGCCGCCATCGGTGCCCGGATCATCGCCCGCGAGAGCATCCGCGCCATGCGCAAGGACGTCCTGGCCAAGTGCTACGGCGGCGACATCTCGCGCAAGCGCAAGCTGCTCGAGAAGCAGAAAGAGGGCAAGAAGCGCATGAAGACCATCGGTCGGGTCGACGTGCCCCAAGAGGCCTTCATCGCCGCCCTCAGCGGCGACGTCGAGAAGAAAGACAAGAAGTAGGGCGCATGCGTCGAGCCACCCACACCGAGACCCGCACGACCTACGGCGAGGTCGGGGCGACGCAGGCCCCCGACCTCATGCAGTACCCGCCGAAGGGCTTCAAGCCGGCCGAGTACCGGGCCCGCGTCGGCCACGGCGACGCCCGCTTCGCCGCGGCCTGGATCGCCACCATGACCTGGCAGATCCAGGAGCGCAGCGGCATCCGTGTCCGGGTCGACAGCGTGCCGCCGGCCGACGAGAGCGAGTACACGCCCGTCCAGTTCGACGAGCACGGGCAACCGGTCGACGCGGCCGAGTGGGCGACCGCGCGGGACGAGTCGCGGTACTCGCCCGACGGCACGCCCCTCCTCACGGCGGGCACGACGGCCACGCCCAGCATCGAGGCCTACGGGCGCACGGTCGAGGCGCCGGTCCGCGTCGTCTACGTCATCGACGAACCGAAGCGCAAGGGCTTCGCGTACGGAACCCTCGACGGCCACCCCGAGAGCGGCGAGGAGTCCTGGATCGTCGACCAGACCGACGACGGTTCGGTCTGGCTCTCCATCCGGTCGTTCTCGAAGCCGTCGAGCGCGAAGTGGCGCCTCGTGGCACCCTTCCTGCGACGCACGCAGGCGCAGTACACGAAGCGGTACCTGCGGGCCCTGAGCCTCAACGACAAGGGCGAGCAGACCGACGAGGTCGTCGTCGTCGAGGACACCGAGGCCGGGGTCGGCGATCCCCGCGGTGACGACCGGCCCCCGACCGGCCCGCGCGGCGACGCCTCGGGAACCGGCGCCTGACGGTGCCCGGAGCCCTTCCCCTCGGCGATCCCGCCCCCGTCGACGGACGCCTGCCCGAGACCGTCGCGGTCGGCGCGGACGACCGCAACTTCGGGGTCTACCTGCACGTCCCGTTCTGCCGTGTGCGCTGCGGGTACTGCGACTTCAACACGTACACGGGCGACGAACTGCGGGGCGCGCGCCGGGACGACTACGCCGGGCAGGCCGTCGCCGAGATCGAGCTCGGGGGCCGGGTGCTGCGCGAGGCGGGGCTGCCGCCGCGCCGCGCCTCCTCGGTGTTCTTCGGCGGGGGCACCCCGACGATGCTGCCCTCGGGCGACCTCACGTCGATGCTGCACGCGATGGTCGACACCTGGGGTCTCGAGCCGGGTGCCGAGGTGACGACCGAGGCGAACCCCGACTCGGTCGACGCCGCGTACCTGCAGCAGCTCGCCGACGCCGGTTTCACGCGCGTCAGCTTCGGCATGCAGTCGGCCGTGCCGAGCGTGCTCGCCACCCTCGAGCGCACGCACGATCCCGAGCGCATCCCGTTCGTGGTGCGCTGGGCGCGCGACGCCGGGCTCGACGTCAGCCTCGACCTCATCTACGGCACGCCCGGCGAGACCCTCGACGACTGGAGGCGTTCGCTCGACGTCGCCCTCGAGCAGCAGCCCGACCACCTCTCGGCCTATTCGCTGATCGTCGAGGACGGCACGAAGCTCGCCCGCCAGATCAAGCGGGGCGAGGTCCCGATGCCCGACGACGACACCGCCGCCGACATGTACGAGATCGCGGACGACCGGCTCGCCGCGGCAGGGTACGACTGGTACGAGGTCAGCAACTGGTCCCGGGGTGTCGAACATCGCTCCCGACACAACCTGGCCTACTGGCAGGGCCACGACTGGTGGGGCGTCGGCCCGGGCGCGCACAGCCACGTCGGTGGCGTCCGCTGGTGGAACGTCAAGCACCCGGCCGCCTACCAGCAGCGCATGGCCGCGGGCGAGTCGCCGGCCGCCGGGCGCGAGACCCTCGACGACGAGACCCGTCGGGTCGAGCGCGTCCTGCTCGGGGTGCGCATCCGCGAGGGGCTGCCGACCTCCGGGCTCGACGACGACGGTCGCCAGGCGGTCGCCGGCCTCATCGCCGACGGCTGGGTCGAGGGGCGCCCGGCCCTGCAGGGTCGCGTGGTGCTCACCCGCGAAGGTCGCCTGATGGCCGACGCCGTCGTGCGGCGCCTGCTGCCCGACTGACCGCGCACCCACCTCCTGCGCCTCGCGCACGGCGGACCGAGGAGGCGCGGGCCGGGAACGCAGGAGGCGCGGCTCCCGGGGGAGTCGCGCCTCGCGTCGTGCCCGTCCGGGCCGGTCGACCGTCTACTTGATGAACTCGATGGTCAGCGGGTACTTGTACCACTGGCCCTTGTTGGCCGCGACGGCGGCGATGATCGAGAAGATGACGACGAGGATGCCGGCGACGAGTGCGAGAACGCCGCCGATGACGATGACCGTCAGGATCGCCGAGATCACGTAGACGATGGCCATGGTGATCTGGAAGTTCAGCGCCGTCTTGGTGTGCTCCCGGATGAACGGGCCGCGGTCCTTGAGCACGAGGTAGCCGACGAGCGCCGGGACGAACGCGAAGATGATGCCGCCGAGGTGGATGAGCGTGGCCCAGAGCTTCTCGTCCTCAGGGCGCATGGGCTGGACGGGCTGCGGCTGGTAGCCGGGCTGCTGACCGTAGCCGGGGCCGGGCTGCTGGCCCTGACCGAAGGGCTGACCGGGCTGCTGGCCTTGGCCGTAGGGCTGGCCGGGCTGCCCGTTCTGGCCGGGCTGACCGTTCTGCGGGCCGTTCGGCTGGGCGGGAGGGGTCTCGGTCATGGCTGCACCTGTTCGTGAGTGTCCTGCGGATGTCCCCGCCACCCTAGGGCAGCCGGGCGCGGCGCGAGTAGGCCTCGCGACGGAGGTGTCGTACGATTGGCAGTCCGGCACGGCGAGTGCCAGGCCCGGTCGCCCGGCGTGCGGACGACCCGGGGGGCGTCGAGCGAAGAGAGGTGCGTCATGGTCTCCGAACGCGGTCTCGAAGTGCTGCGCGTCATCGTGCACGACTACGTCGCGTCCCGCGAGCCGGTGGGGTCCAAGTCCATCGTCGAGCGACACCAGTTCGGCGTCTCGGCGGCGACGATCCGCAACGACATGGCGCTGCTCGAAGAAGAAGAGCTCATCGCGGCCCCGCACACCTCGTCGGGTCGCGTGCCGACCGACAAGGGCTACCGGCTCTTCGTCAACCAGCTCGCCGACCTGCGACCGCTCAGCGCCGCCCAGCGTCAGGCCATCGAGACCTTCCTCGGCGACTCCACCGACCTCGACGAGGTGCTGGGTCGGACGGTCCGTCTGCTGTCGCAGCTCACCAACCAGGTGGCGCTGGTGCAGTACCCCACCTTCTCCCGGGCCCGCGTGCGTCACGTCGAGCTGGTCAGCCTGGGCGACGGCCGCGTCATGACGGTGCTCATCACCGACAGCGGCCAGGTCGAGCAGCGGGTCGTCGACATCCGCACCACCGTCGACGAGTCCTTCCTGTCCGAGCTGCGGGCCGCCATCAACGCCGCGGTCGGCGGACGGCCCCTGGGCGAGGCGTCCACGGCCCTCACCGACCTGCCGACGCGCTTCCGCCCCGACCTCGCGGCGGTCGTCGGCGTCGTCGTCGCGAGCCTCACCGAGCAGATCGCCGCCGGACGCCAGGACCGCCTCGTCATGGCCGGCGCGGCGAACCTCGTGCGCACGGGCGACGACTTCAGCGGCGACCTCTTCCCGGTGCTCGAGGCGATCGAAGAGCAGGTCGCGCTGCTGCGGTTGTTCGGCGAGATGCAACTCGACGCCGTCGACGTGGCCGCGAGCATCGGGCGTGAAAACGCCTCGTTCGGGTTGTCGCAGGCGTCGGTGCTGGCCAGCGGGTACTCGACGCAGGGCAGCGAGATCGCGAGGCTCGGCGTCCTCGGGCCCATGCGCATGGACTACTCGACCAACATGGCGGCGGTGCGTGCCGTCGCCCGCTACCTGTCGTCGCTGCTCGCCGAACGGTAGCCGACGCCGACGGCCCCGGCCGTCCCACGACCCCCATCCCCGTCCCGGTCCGCCGGGCCCGGCCCCGCCGGGAAGACCACCACACCACACCAGAGGCAGACGAGAACCAGTGGCAGATCATTACGACGTCCTCGGAGTCGACCGTCAGGCGACCCCGGAAGAGATCAAGAAGGCGTACCGCAAGCTCGCCCGCGAGCTGCACCCCGACGTCAACCCCAGCCCCGAGGCGTCCGAACGCTTCAAGGACGTCACGCACGCCTACGACGTGCTCAGCGATCCGCAGCAGCGCGAACGGTACGACCTCGGCCCGCAGCCCGGTTTCGGTGGCGGCGGAGGAGGCGGGGCCGCCGGCTTCGGCGACATCTTCGACGCGTTCTTCGGCGGCGGGGGTGGCCAGGGTCAGCGCCAGGGCCCGCGGTCGCGACGCGAGCGAGGGCAGGACGCCCTGCTGCGCCTCGAGGTCGACCTCGAGGACATCGTCTTCGGCACCCAGCGCGACATCGAGGTCGACACGGCCGTCCTCTGCGACACGTGCAGCGGCTCGTGCTGCGCGCCCGGCACGTCGCCGCAGACCTGCGACATCTGCGGTGGCTCCGGCCAGATCCAGCGCACCGTGCGCTCCCTGCTCGGCAACGTCATGACGTCGAGCCCGTGCGGCACCTGCCGGGGCTACGGCACCGTCATCCCGAACCCCTGCCCGACCTGCCAGGGGCAGGGCCGCGTACGGGCCCGTCGCTCGATCCCCATCGACATCCCCGCGGGCGTCGACACGGGCCTCAGGCTCCAACTGCCCGGCCAGGGCGAGGTCGGCCAGGCCGGCGGCCCGAACGGCGACCTCTACCTCGAGGTCAAGGTGCGCCACCACGACACGTACAGCCGCAACGGCGACGACCTGCTGGCGACGCTCGAGGTGCAGATGGCCGACGCCATCCTCGGCACGTCGACGACGCTCACCGGGCTCGACGGCGAGATCGAGGTCGAGATCAGGCCCGGCACCCAGAGCGCCGACATCATCACCGTGAAGGACCGCGGGATCACGCGTCTGCGCGGAACGGGTCGCGGCGACCTCAAGATCGGCGTCCAGGTGGTCACCCCGACCAAGCTCAGCCACAAAGAGCGCGAGCTGATCGAGAAGTTCGCCTCCGGTCGGCGCTCCCCGGCTCCCGAGTTGTCGCACTTCCAACAGGGCCTCTTCGGCAAGTTGCGCGACCGCTTCCTGAACTTCTGATCGTGGCGCACTTCTACCTGGTCGACGACCTGGTCGCCGCCGACGTCGGCGGGACCGTCGAGCTGACCGGTTCCGAGGCCCGGCACGCGGTCACGGTCAGCCGCGTGCGGGTGGGCGAGGCACTCACCCTCGGCAACGGTCGGGGCTTGGTCGTCCAGGGCGAGGTGACCGAGGCGGCTCCCGAGCGCTTGGTGCTGCTCTCGACGCGGGTGGTGCGGCACGAGCCGCCGACGACGCGGCTGGTCCTCGCCCAGGCCCTCGCCAAGGGCGATCGCGACGAGCTCGCGGTGCAGGCCGCGACCGAGCTCGGCGTCGACGAGATCGTGCCGTGGGCCGCGGCCCGCAGCATCTCCCGGTGGGAGGGCCCCAAGGTCGCCAAGGGGCTCACCCGCTGGTCGACGATCGTGCGCGAGGCGACCAAGCAGTCCATCCGTCCGTGGGCACCCGAGGTGTCCGGGCTCGCGACGACGCGGCTGCTGGCCGAGCGCGCCTCCCGCGATCTCGCGCTCGCGCTCGAGCCGGCTGCCGAGCCGGCGCCGACGGCGGTCGACCTGACCGCGGGGGGCGGGGTGCCCGCCCGCGTCGTCGTGGTCGTCGGTCCCGAGGGCGGGGGGTCGCCCGCCCGACTGCAGCAGCTCGCCGCGGCGGGTGCCCCCCCCGCGCGCCCCCGGGACGCCGCCCCCCGCACCCCCTCGGCCGGCCCCGCCGCGCTCCCCGTCCTGGGCGCACGTCTCGGCCGCCGGGGACCCCGACCCCCCCGGGGGCCGTGTCGGCGGTCGTCGCTACGATGGGCAGCATGTCCGAGACCTCCGACGAGCCCCCCGTCTTCGGCCGCACCGCCGCGCGCGAGATCCCCGCCGACATCGTGTTCGAGAGCGACACGGTGATCGCCTTCCGCGACATCGCGCCCCGGGCACCCGTCCACCTGCTCGTGGTGCCCAAGACCCAGGCGTACCGCGACGTCGTCGAACTCGCCGCGGGCGACCCGGCGCTGCTCGCCGAGCTGGTGGCGACCGCCTCCCGGCTCGCGGCCGACCCGGCGGCGTTCGGGGAACACTCCGGGTCCGAGTTCCGTTTGATCTTCAACACCGGCGCATCCGCCGGGCAGACCGTGTTCCACGTGCACGCCCATGTGCTCGGCGGACCCCTGGAGGAAGGCACCCTTGCCCACTAGCGACACGAACGCCACCGGCCCCTCGACACCGACGACGGGCGACGACGTCCGGCGCGTCGACGTCAGCGTCGACGGCGTCGCCATGGTCCAGCTGCTGGGCCCGCAAGACCGCCTGCTCCGTGCGGTCGAGAAGCAGTACCCCGAGGTCCGCGTGCTCGTGCGCGGCAACGAGGTCACCCTCGAGGGGCCCTCGTCCGCCGTCGACCGGGCCGAGGGGCTCGTCGACGAGCTCGTCTCGATGGTCCGGGGCGGCCACGACCTCGGCCCGGCCGAGGTCGCGACGTCGGCCCGTCTGCTCGACTCGGGGCAGGGCAGCCCGTCCGAGGTCTTCGGTCAGCCCATCGTCACCAGCCGCGGCAAGGGCGTCCGGGCGAAGACCCCGGGTCAGAAAGAGTACGTCGACGCGATCGACCAGCACACCATCACGTTCGGCATCGGTCCGGCCGGTACGGGCAAGACCTACCTGGCCATGGCCAAGGCCGTCCAGGCGCTGCAGCGCCGCGAGGTCCAGCGGATCATCCTGACGCGTCCCGCGGTCGAGGCCGGCGAGCGGCTGGGGTTCCTGCCGGGCACGCTCACCGACAAGATCGACCCGTACCTCCGCCCGCTCTACGACGCGCTCAACGAGATGATGGACCCCGAGATCGTGCCCAAGCTGCTCGCGGCCGGCACCGTCGAGGTGGCCCCTCTCGCCTACATGCGCGGTCGCACCCTCAACGACGCGTTCGTCGTCCTCGACGAGGCGCAGAACACGACGCCCGAGCAGATGAAGATGTTCCTCACCCGTCTCGGCTTCGGTTCGCGCATGGTCGTGACGGGCGACGTCACCCAGGTCGACCTGCCCACCGGGGCCAGCGGCCTCCAGCTCGTCACGACGGTGCTCGGCGGCATCGACGACATCCACTTCGCCCGTCTCACCAGCGACGACGTCGTGCGGCACACGCTCGTCGGCCGCATCGTCGACGCGTACACGACCTACGACGCCGAGCGTCAGGCCCAGCAGCACCGCCGTCACGAGGCGGCACACGAACAGACCGAGTCGGGCAACCGCGCCGAGCGGCGGGCCGACGCCCGCGACCGCCTGCCCAAGAGAGGAACCCGGTGAGCATCGAGGTCGCCAACGAATCCGCCGTCGAGGTCGACGAGGCCACGGTCCAACGTCTGGCCACCTTCGCCCTCGACCAGATGCACGTGCACCCCGAGGCCGAGCTCGCGATCGTCTTCGTCGACGAGGCCGCGATGGAGCAACTCCACGTCCAGTGGATGGACGAACCCGGCCCGACCGACGTCCTGAGCTTCCCGATGGACGAACTGCGTCCGGGCACCGAGGACGAGCCGACGCCGGCCGGCCTGCTCGGCGACATCGTCGTGTGTCCGCAGGTGGCCGTCGCCCAGGCGGCCACGGCGGGGCACACCCCTCTCGACGAGATGCTGCTGCTCACCTGCCACGGCATCCTGCACCTCCTCGGGTTCGACCACGCCGAGCCCGACGACGAGCGCGAGATGTTCGGTCTTCAGCGCGAGATCCTCGCGGCCTTCGCCGCGGCCGACACGAGCAGGTGACGCGGTGATGGTCACGGTCTTCGTCGTCGTGGCGGTCTTCCTGGTGGTCTTCGGCGGCCTGCTGGCCGCGGCCGACTCGGCCCTCGGTGTGCTCAGCCGCCAGGACCTCCTCGACGAGGCCGACGACGATCCGCGTCACGCGACCGCGCTTACCGCCATCGCGGCCGACGTCGGGGCACACGTCAACGCCGTCAACTTCGTGCGCATCCTGGCCGAGACGTCGGCGGCCGTCCTCGTGTCGTTGTCGTTCGCGTTCTCGGTCGAGCCCTGGTGGCTGGCCCTGCTGCTCTCGGCGCTCATCATGACGGTCGTGTCCTTCGTCCTCGTCGGCTCCAGCCCGCGCAGCGTCGGTCGCGCCCACGCCCGTGGTCTCGTGCGGCTCACCTCGGGGCTCGTGCGGTTCGTCCGGGTCGTCCTCGGGCCGCTGGCCGACGCCCTGGTGGCCGTCGGCAACCGGGTGACCCCCGGCCGTCCGCGCAGTGCGTCGTTCTCGTCCGAAGAGCAGTTGCTCAGCATGGTCGACGAGGCGACCGAGCTCGACGTCCTCGAAGAGGACGACCGCGAGCTCATCCACTCGATCTTCGAGTTCAGCGACACCGTGGTCCGCGAGGTCATGGTGCCCCGCACCGACATGGTCACCCTCGACGCCACCGCCTCGGTCGGATCGGCGATGAGCCTCTTCCTCGGCAGGGGCGTGTCCCGGGTGCCCGTCGTCGGCCGCGATTCGGACGACGTGGTCGGCATCGTGTACCTGCGCGACCTCGCCCGACGGTTGCACGAGCACAGCGGCGACGACTCGGCTCCCGTCACGACGCTCGCCCGCCCGGCGGTCTTCGTGCCCGAGTCCAAGAAGGCCGACGACGCGCTGCGACAGATGCAGCTCGACAAGAACCACCTCGCGATGGTCGTCGACGAGTACGGCGGCATCGCCGGCCTCGTCACGCTCGAGGACCTCATCGAAGAACTCGTCGGCGACATCAGCGACGAGTACGACCGCGAGGTCGCCCCGCAGCGCGAGGTATCCGCGGGGGTCTTCCGGGTGAGTGCCCGTCTCCCCGTCGACGAGCTCGGCGACCTCTTCGGCCTCGAGCTCGACGACGACGATGTGGACTCGGTGGGCGGTCTGCTCACCAAGGTCCTGGGGCGACTGCCCGAGCAGGGGTCGGTCGTCCGCGTGTCGGGCCTCGTCCTCACGGCCGATCGCACCGAGGGTCGTCGTCACGATCTGCAGACCGTCCTGGTCGAGCGTGATGCCGACCTCGCGGACGCCCAGGCCGCGTTCGCCGACGCCGCTCAAGACGACTGCGCGCCGGGTCGTCGCGACCCCCCCACCTCCCACCCGCTCCACCACGTTCACGAACGGCCCCCACGTCGCCCCCCGGAGACGACCTCACCCCCTCGGCCGCGCCTCCTCGGGGGTCGACCTACCGAGCCGGGTTCGTCTCGTTCGTCGGGCGGCCCAACGTCGGCAAGTCGACGCTGACCAACGCCCTGGTGGGCCAGAAGGTGGCCATCACCTCGTCGAAGCCGCAGACGACCCGCCGGGCCATCCGCGGCATCGTGCACCAAGCGTCCGGTCAGCTGGTCCTGGTCGACACACCGGGCATGCACCGTCCGCGCACGCTGCTCGGCGAGCGGCTCAACGACATCGTCCAGACCACGCTCGGCGACGTCGACGTGATCGGGTTCTGCGTGCCGGCCGACGAGAAGCTGGGCCCGGGCGACCGGTTCATCAACGAGCAGCTCGACCAGTACCCGAGGGCCAAGAAGGTCGCGATCGTCACCAAGACCGACGCGACGTCGCGGCCCGCGGTCGCCGAGCAGCTGCTCGCGGTCAGCCGGCTGCGCGACTGGGAGGCCATCATCCCGTTGTCGGCCGTCAGCGACGTGCAGCTCGACGTCCTCACCGCCGAGCTCATCAAGCTCATGCCGGTGTCGCAGCCTCTCTACCCGTCCGACGCGGTGACCGAGGAAGGTCTGACGGACCGGGTGGCCGAGTACGTCCGCGAGGCCGCGCTCGAGGGCGTGCAAGACGAGCTGCCGCACTCGCTCGCCGTCACGATCGACGACATGGTCGAGCGTGACGACAAGGACCTCCTCGAGATCTACGCGAACCTGTTCGTCGAGCGCGACAGCCAGAAGGCCATCGTCATCGGCAAGGCCGGTCAGCGACTGCGCGAGGTCGGCGAGCGTGCCCGGGCGCAGATCGAGCCGCTCGTCGGCAAGCAGGTGTTCCTGTCGATCCGCGTGAAGGTCGCGAAGGACTGGCAGCGCGACCCGAAGCAGCTCGGTCGGCTGGGGTTCTGACCCGTCTCACCGTCGACCGGCCTCGTCCCTCTCGGACGGGTCGGCCTCGTCCCTGCGGATGATCGCGATGGTCCCGAGGTCGTTCGCGCCCGGCGGCCGGCCCGATCCGGCCGCCGAAGGTCGTACGGTGGTCGGGTGATCTTCCGACGCCTCGCGCCTTACCAGGTCGCCGTCGACCTGTCGGCGGCGTTCCTGCTCGGCGTGGTCGGCTTGGTGTTGAGCGACGGCGTCGCGACGACACCGTTCGTCGTGCTGGGCATGACGGTCACGTTCGCCCTGCGTCGGCTGTCGCCCGGGCTCGCCCTGACCCTCGCCTGGCTGGTCGCCGCGTCCCAGATGATCACGGGCAGCACGCCCGGTGTCACGAACCTCGCGATCTGCGCGGTGCTGTACTCCACGGCCGCGTACGGCACCGACCGGGTCAAGTGGTCGGGCCTGGTCTCCGTGGGCGTGGGGGCCCTCCTGGGCACGTTCTACCTCTCGTTCGTGCAGCAGAGCCTGTTCGGCGTCGACTACGACATCTACGCGGTGACCGACGTCGTCCGCATCCTCCTGCAGCTGGGGATCAGCCTCCTCGGATTCCTCGCCCTGCTCGGTCTGCCCTGGGCCGGGGGACTGCTGGCCCGGGCGCGATGGTCCGAGCGGCTCAGCCGTGAGGCGCGGCTCATCGCCGAACGCGAGACCGCCCGTGCCGAGAACGATGCCGCCCGGGCCGAACGCGAGGCCGCCCGAGCCGAGCGAGACATCGCCGTCGAGCAGGAACGCAACCGGATCGCCCGGGACATGCACGACGTCGTCGCCCACTCGCTGGCCGTCGTCATCGCCCAGGCCGACGGGGCCCGTTACGCCGCCCGGGTCGACCCGACCTCGGTCGACGGGGCGCTCACCACCATCGCCACGACGGCGCGCGAGGCACTGGGTGACGTCCGCGTGCTCCTCGGTCAGCTGCGGCACAGCCAGGGCGAGGCGCCGCAGCCCGCCCTCGGTGACCTCGACCGTCTGCTCGACCAGATGCGCGGCTCGGGCCTCATGGTCGACCTGCGCGTCACGGGCGAGCCCCAGGTGCTCGGGACCAACCGGCAGCTCGCCGTGTTCCGCATCGTGCAGGAGAGCCTGACCAACGTCCTCCGACACGGTGCCGTCGACCAGCCCGTGGGCCTGCACTTCGACTGGCGCTACGAGGCGCTGCACCTGGTGATCTCGAACGTCGTGCGGCCGCCGACGCGTCCGGTCGACACGACCGGCGACGAACGGCGGGGCGGCCACGGGCTCGACGGCATGCGCGAGCGTGCCACCCTGGCGGGCGGCTCGCTCACCACCCAGAACGCCGACGGACGCTTCGTCGTCCACGCCATCGTGCCGACCCTGGCACTGACCCAAGAGGTACGCATCCGATGATCGACATGCCCGGCCGCTCGACGGCACCCATCCGCGTCGCGCTGGTCGACGACCAGGCCCTGTTCCGTGCGGGCATCAAGATGCTGGTCGGCTCGCAGCCCGACCTCGAGTTCGTGGGCGAGGCCAGCAACGGCGACGAGGGCGTGGCCATGGTCGCGCGCACCACGCCCGACGTCGTCCTGATGGACATCCGCATGCCCGTCATGGACGGCATCGCCGCCACCACCGCCGTCCTGGCTCAGGCCGAGGCGGCCTCCCGTCGTCCGCCGCGCATCATCGTGCTGACGACGTTCGACCTCGACGAGGCCGCCACCCGGGCCATCCGAGGAGGCGCGAGCGGTTTCGTCCTCAAGGACGCCGACCCCGAGTTCCTCCTCGCCGCCATCCGGACCGTGCACGCGGGCAACGCCGTGATCGCGGCGTCCGCCACCCGTGAGCTCTTCGAGCACTTCGACGGACGCGCCTCCCGCGCCCGGGCCGTACCCGAGTCGTTCGGCACCCTCACCACCCGAGAGCGCGACATCTTCGACCTCGCGGCGCGGGGCCTCAGCAACTCCGAGATCGCGTCGCGGGAGTTCCTCAGCGAGGCGACCGTCAAGACCCACATCAGTCGTGTGCTGTCGAAGCTGTCCCTGCGTGACCGGGTGCAGCTCGTGGTCTACGCGTACGAACACGGGCTCGCCGAGTAGGCCCGAGACGGCGGCGCGACACGGTCGGTCGTCGACGGAGCGTCGTGCGATCGACCTGCGGGTGCCGTGTGGACGCTGACCGCACCTGATGAGACTGCTGTGATCGAGCGGCACGGCTCGTGTCGACCGGCTTCGTGGCGGCAGAGTGTCACCTGGGTGGTCACCACCCCGACACTCCGCTGAAAGAAGCCCTCGCATGAACTGGTTGCTGTCGGTCCCGTTGCTGTCGTCGACGGTGCTGTGGGTGGTCGACGTCGTCGCCGCCCTGGTCGCGATCGGACTCCTCGTCCGTCCGCGGACCCGCCGGACGTGGCGGCGGCGGATCGCCCTCGCGGTCCTCGTCGGAGCCGCCCCGGGCGCCGTCGTCACGTGGTGGCTCGGCGGCGTGCGCGGCGTGCTGGGCCTGTCGCCGCCCTGGGTGGAGCGCCTCTGGGTCGCCGCGGTGGGCGCCGGCCTCGGGGTCGTCGTCGTCAGCCTGTTCCGCACCCCGTGGTGGCGGAAGGTCGTGGCCGTGGTGGCGGTCCTGGTGTTCGCCCTGGCCGGGGGCCTGGCGCTGAACCGCGACGGCAGCGTGTACCAGAACCTGCCGCAGGCGCTCGGCCAGGACGAGGTGCCGCCTCTCGCGGCGACCGCCACCGCGCCTCCGTCCGCGGCTCCTGGCTCGACGGAGTTCGACCCGACCCTCTGGTCGACCTGGAAGGCCCCCGCCGACCTCCCGGCCACGGGCCGGTACGGCAGCGTGTCCATCCCCGGGACGGTCTCGCACTTCCCGGCACGCGACGCCGTCGTCTACCTGCCTCCCGCGGCCCTCGTGGCGAACGCCCCCGCCCTCCCGGTGATGATCATGATGTCGGGGCAACCGGCCGAACCGAGCTCGGTGGTCACGGCCGGCCACCTCGTCCGGACGCTGGACGCCTTCGCGGCGAAGAACCACGGTCTCGCGCCGATCGTCGTCGTGCCCGACCAGCTGAGTGCCGACGCGCACAACCCGATGTGCGGGGACGGCGCCCTGGGCAACAGCGCCACCTACATCACCACGGACGTGGTCGACTACATGACGAGCCACTTCCACGTGGCCTCCGGCTCGAGGGCGTGGGCGATCGGCGGGTTCTCGCAGGGGGGCCCCGGCTCGATCCAGTTCGCCGCGGCGCGACCCGACCTATTCTCGACCTTCATCGACGTGTCGGGTGAGCTCGGCCCGTCGATCGGCGACGAGAAGACCACGATCACCCAGGGCTTCGCCGGGAACCGAGCCGCGTACGAGGCCGCCCAGCCCCAGGCGATCATGGCCGAGCACGCGCCCTACGCGGACACCGCGGCGTTCTTCGCCGTCGGTTCCACCGACGCTCGGTACGGTCGGTTCATGACGGCGAACTCGGTGGCGGCGGCGAAGGCGGGCATGTCGGTGACGCGTTACGTGTCACCCGGCAGCGGACACGACTGGACGACCGCGACCGACGGCTTCGCCCACGGCATCGGGCAGTTCTACCCGCGCCTCGGCCTGAGCGCGGCGGTACAGACCCCGTGCGCGACGACGTGACCGTGGCCGGCCCGGACGCACCGCCTCCGCCCGACCCCCGCGAGCCCGAGCCCCACGAGCCGGGGCGGGTGCGACAGGCCGCAGAGGGCATCGGCACCCGCGTCGTTGCGTTCGTCCGCGCCCGTCCCGTGAGTCTCGTCCTCGCCCTGCTGCTCGTCGTGCTGGCCGTCGCCTCGGGCAGCCTCACGCACGCTCCGAGCGAGCGACTCCGGGACCTCGTCGGCGCGGGTCTCGACCCGTTCGAGGACCGCACCTCGTGGCTGCTCGTCTTCGGCTCGGTGTTCTTCGCCGGCGGTCCCGCCCAACTCGTCCTGGCCGTGGTCGGCGTCCTCGTGCTCGTGGGCGCCGCCGAGCGCCGCATGGGCTGGCGCCGCACGGTCGCGGCCTACCTCGTGACGGCCGTCGTGGCGACCGGCGTCGGCGTCGCGGTGCAGGCCCTGGGGCAGGCGGTCGGCGAGACCTGGGCCCTCGAGGTGGCCGCCGAGTCCACCCTCCACCCGCTCACGCCCGCCCTCGGCACGATCATGACCGCCAGCGCGTTCTTCGGGCCGCTCTGGCGCCGCCGCATCCGGCTGGTCGGCTTCTCGTTCGTGTTCGCCTTCGTGCTGTACGACGGGCATCCCTCCGGTCTCTACGCGCTCCTCGGCGCCCTCGTCGGGCTCGTGTTCGGGGTGGTGTCGGCCGGCCCTCCCGCCGAGCGCGGATGGCTGCGCAGCTCGCACCACGAGGTGCGCCGCCTCGCGTCGACCATCGTCGCGGTGACGGCGGTCGGTCCCGTCCTGACCCTGCTCACCCGCAGCCCCATCGGGGCGCTCTCGCCCCTCGGCATGCTGTTCCGTGACGTCCTGCCGGGGCGGTCGCTCTCGGCCGCCTGCGCGGCCGCGGGACAGGGCGCACCCGACCGGCACGCGCCTCCGATCGGGGCCTGCGCGCGGGCCGCGGCCCTCGCCGGCATCGACAGCGTGCCGACCGTCCTGCTCAGCCTGCTGCCGCTGGCCGTCCTGCTCGTGTGCGCCTGGTACCTGCGGCGGGGGCGTCGCCTCGCCCTCGACGTGGCCGTCGCGGTCGACGGGCTCCTCGCGGTCTTCGCCGGTCTCTACTACGTGGTGCTGCCCGTCACGACCGACCCGGTCGTCGACCAGCCCCGTCACGTGGTCGAGAGGGTGGTGCTCGCCGTCCTGGCGGTCGCCGTGCCGGCCGCGGTCGCCGTCGGGCTGTTCCTCCTCCGTCGTCACTTCGGCGTCGGGGCCGAGGGGACGCGACGGCCCCGGTTCGCCCTCGTCGTCGTGCTGTCGGGTGTCGTGCTGGCCGTGACGTTCGCCGTCCTCGCGTGGCTGGGACGCGCCTCCTTCGTCCCGGCGATCGAACCGTGGACGCTGCTGCTCGACGTGCCCGAACGCTTCGTGCCGGTCGGGTTCGTCGGGCTCACCCGCATCGGGCCGGTGCCCGACGGCGGCGTCGTCCGGGCCGCGTTCGAGTGGGTCGGGCCGCTCTGGTGGCTCGTCGTGCTGGTCGGGCTCGTGGTGGGTGCGACACGGCCGGGCGACGTCCGTCCCGACGCGGCGCGTGCCCAGGTGCGCGAGATCATCCACCGGGGGACGTCGGGCACGCTGTCGCACATGGCCCTGTGGGAGGGCAACCGGTACTGGTTCACGGCCGACGGTCGCGCCGCGGTCGCCTATCGCGTCGTCACGGACATCGCCATCACCACGGGTGAGCCGCTGTGCCCGGCCGACCGGCTCCCTGAGGTGACCCGTGAGTTCGCCCGCTGGTGCGACGACCAGGGCCTCACCCCGGTCTTCTACAGCGTGCGGGGCGAGCTCTCGCCCCTCTACGCCGAGATGGGCTGGGCGACGCTGCCCGTCGGCGAAGAGACCGTGCTCCACCCGGCCACCTTCGCCATGACCGGCAAGAAGTGGCAGGACGTCCGGTCGAGCATCAACCGCGCGACGAAGAACGGGGTCCGGGCCGAGTGGACCCGCTACGCCGACCTCCGTCCCGCGGTCGCCCGCCAGATCGGCGAGATCAGCGAGCAGTGGGTCGCCGAGAAGAACCTGCCCGAGATGGGCTTCACCCTCGGCGGCGTGGACGAGTTGCGCGACCCCGACGTGGCGCTGATGCTCGCCCTGGACGAGGACGACTCGGTCCAGGCCGTGACGAGCTGGCTGCCCTCCTGGCGCGACGGAGAGGTCGTCGGCTGGACGCTCGACTTCATGCGCCGTCGACCGGACAGCATGAACGGCGTGATGGAGTTCGTCATCGCGTCGTCGGCCCTGGCCATGAAAGAACAGGGCGTCGAGTTCCTCAGCCTCTCGGCGGCACCCCTCGCGACCAGTGCACCGTCGGACGGCCCGGCGACGCAGACCGAGCGCGTGCTGACCTTCCTCGGGCGCGTGCTCGAGCCGGCCTACGGATTCCAGACCCTGCTGACCTTCAAGAAGAAGTTCCAGCCCGAGTTCGTGCCGCTCGTCATGGCCTTCCCCGATCCCGTGCAGCTGCCGGCCATCGGCACGGCCCTCGGCCGCGCCTACCTGCCCGACCTCTCGGTCGGGGCCGTCGTGCGGCTCGTCCGCACGGTGGTCTGATCGGGCGGGGGAGCCGAGGAGGCGCGGTGCCGGTCCGCGACGACCCGCCCCTCCTCGGTCGGTGCTAGCCTCGTCACGTGTCCACCGGCCTGCTCCTCCTTAGCTGCCGCGGCGAGTCCTGACCCAGGCCCCCCTCGTCGCGGAGTTCGTCGTCGGCCGACACCCCCGCGAAGAGCAGCCCCTCGAGGGCGAGAGAGACCACAGGACATGAAGAACGCACAGCAGCCGTCGGCCATGCCGATCCACAAGTACCGGCCCTTCCACGAGCAGATCGCCGTCGACCTGCCCGACCGCACGTGGCCGTCCAAGCGCATCACCGAGGCACCGCGTTGGTGCGCCGTCGACCTGCGGGACGGCAACCAGGCGCTGATCGACCCGATGAGCCCCGAGCGCAAGCGCATCATGTTCGACCTGCTGGTCGGCATGGGCTACAAAGAGATCGAGGTCGGCTTCCCGAGCGCCTCGCAGACCGACTTCGACTTCGTGCGCAGCCTCATCGACGAGGGGGCCATCCCGGACGACGTGACGATCCAGGTGCTGACCCAGGCGCGCGAGCACCTGATCGCCCGCACCTACGAGTCGATCGCCGGCGCCAGGCAGGCCATCGTCCACCTGTACAACTCGACGAGCGTGCTGCAGCGCGACGTCGTGTTCCGCACCGACCGTCAGGGCATCGTCGACATCGCGCTCGAAGGCGTCCGGCTGTGCCTCGAGGCCGAGAAGACCATCCCCGAGACGGCCGTGTTCTACGAGTACTCGCCCGAGAGCTACACCGGCACCGAGCTCGACTTCGCGCTCGACATCTGCAACCAGGTGATCGAGGCCTTCGACGCGACGCCCGAGCGCCCCGTGATCGTGAACCTGCCGGCGACCGTCGAGATGGCGACCCCCAACGTCTACGCCGACTCGATCGAGTGGATGCACCGTCATCTGACCCGTCGCGACAGCGTCATCCTGTCGCTGCACCCGCACAACGACCGGGGCACGGGCATCGCCGCGGCCGAGCTGGGCTACCTGGCCGGGGCCGACCGCATCGAGGGCTGCCTCTTCGGCAACGGCGAGCGGACCGGCAACGTCGACCTCGTCGCGCTGGGCATCAACCTGTTCACCCAGGGCATCGACCCGCAGATCGATTTCAGCGACCTCGACATGGTCAAGCGCACCGCCGAGCACTGCAACCAGCTGCCCGTGCACGAGCGCAGCCCCTGGGCCGGCGACCTCGTCTACACGGCGTTCTCGGGCTCGCACCAGGACGCCATCAAGAAGGGCTTCGAGGCCATGGCCGCGACCGCGGCGTCACGTGGGGTCGACGTCGACGAGCTGGAATGGGCGGTCCCGTACCTGCCGGTCGACCCCAAAGACCTGGGTCGCAGCTACGAGGCGGTCATCCGCGTCAACTCGCAGTCGGGCAAGGGCGGCGTGGCCTACCTGCTCAAGGCTGACCACGCGATCGACCTGCCGCGCAAACTGCAGATCGAGTTCAGCGGCGTCGTCCAGTCACGCACCGACGAAGAGGGCGGCGAGATGACGAGCGCCCACATCTGGTCGATCTTCCAGGACGAGTACCTGCCCGCCGACGACGCCGACGACAAGTGGGGTCGCTTCGAGCTGACCCGGACGAGCACCTCGAGCGACATGTCGGGCGAGACCGTGCTCGACGTCGACCTGCGGGTCGGCGAGACCGTCGAGTCGACCTCGGCCCGCGGCACCGGGCCCATCGCGGCGTTCATCGCCGTGCTCGCCGAGCAGGGCGTCCAGGTCAAGCTGTACGACTACGTCGAGCACACGCTCAGCGCGTCGGGCGACGCGCAGGCCGCTGCCTACGTCGAGCTCGACGTCGACGGCACCCGGCTCTGGGGCGTCGGCATCGACGCCGACATCTCGACGGCCTCGCTCAAGGCCATCGTCTCGGCGGTGAACCGTGCCATCCGCACGACGACCGACGTGCACGAGCTCGCCTCGGTCTGAGCGGCCTGCCCCGTCCGGACCCGCACGTCTCGACCCGCCCCCGGTGCCTTCGGCGCCGGGGGCGTCGTCGTGCGGGACGGGTGCCGGCGTGGGGCCGCGGTGTCGGTCTGCGGCCTGAGGTGCGGGCAACTCCTGCCTGGTGTCGCGCGCGGGTGCGGGTGTGCGGCGTGTCGGGGTCCGCTGGCGCAGGGGGCAGGAGTTGCCGACACGGGCGGCGCCGGGCCGACGGGGTGCAAGGGCCGGCACCGCGCGCCGAGCGCCGGCAGCGGGGTCAGCGGGGCCGGCGCCAGCGGGGGAGCCGGCTGAGGGCGCGCTGTTCGGGCAGGGTCCACCCGAACCGCACCGCCAGCATGCGGATGACCAGCGTGATCGACGTGCCCGCGATGGCGGAGACGGCCACGGGTGCCCCGAGCGACACGGCCACCACCAGAACGACGGTGCCCCCGGCCGCCGCCACGGCGTAGAGCGACCCCACGTGCATCATCGCGATGGTGAGGTTCATCAGCAGGTCGCGCAGCACCGAGCCGCCGACGGCGGCGATGACCCCGACGAACACGGCGGGGATCTCGGGCAGTCCGAGCGAGTGCGCCTTGGTCGACCCGATCGCGCCGAGCAGGCCGATCGTCAGGGCGTCGAGCACGGTGATGACCCCCGCCAGCCGGGTGAACACCCGCTGCAGAGCCATGCCGACGATCGCGGCCGCGACGGCGACGAGCAGGTACCAGTTGCTCGTCATGGCCCGGGGCACCTCGCCGAGCAGGACGTCGCGCAGCACGCCGCCGCCGAGTCCGGTGGCGATGCCGATGATGGCGATGCCGAGCAGGTCGAGGCGGCGGTCCTTGTACTCGGAGGCGAACATCGCCCCCTGCAGGCTGCCGATGCCGACGGCGAGGAGGTCCACCCACAGGGGTACGGCGAAGGCTGTGGCGTGCACCTGACGTTTGTACCACGCGTGCGATGCTTGGTCGGTGCCCGTCTACCGTGATGAATGCGTCGTGTTGCGCACCCACAAGCTGGGTGAGGCCGACCGCATCCTCACGATGCTCAGCCGCAACCACGGCAAGATCCGGGCCGTGGCCAAGGGCGTCCGGCGGACCGCTTCGAAGTTCGGTGCGCGCCTCGAGCCGATGATGGTCGCCGACCTGCAGCTCTACGAGGGCCGGTCGCTCGACATCGTGCAGCAGGCCGAGTCGCTCGGCTCGTACGGTGCCGTGATCGCGGCCGACTACGAGAGCTACACGGCCGGCAGCGTCATGGTCGAGACCGCCGACAAGCTGACCGAGGCCGAGGCGGGTCTGCAGCAGTACCTCCTGCTCGTCGGGGCCCTCCGCTCGCCCCCCCGCCACGAGCACGCCCCCCAGCTCACGCTCGACTCGTCCCTCCTGCGCGCGCTCAGCATCGCGGGCTGGTCGCCGAGCTTCGGCGACTGCGCCGTCACCGGTGAACCCGGGCCGCATTCGGCCTTCGTCGTGCAGCTGGGTGGTGTGGTGGCCGACTCGCACGCGCCTCCCGGCGCTCCGCGGTTGACGCAGGAGGCGCTGGCCCTGTTGGGCGCGTTGCTCACGGGGGACTGGGGCCACGCCGAAGACGCGCCCGACGCGACCCGCAACCAGGCGAGCGGCGTCGTCGCCGCCTACACGCAGTGGCACCTCGAACGGGGACTGCGATCGTTGCAGCACGTCGACCGGGTGCCCGGAAGAGAGAGACCGTGAAGAAGACCCACCGCGACGCCGCCGACTTCCGCCCGCTCGACTGGACCGGCGTCCATCCGCCGGCGATGCCGAAGGGCGCCGTGCCTGAACACGTCGCGATCGTCATGGACGGCAACGGGCGCTGGGCCAACGGGCGCGGGCTCACCCGCGTCGAAGGGCACAAGGCGGGCGAGATGTCGCTGCTCGACGTGGTCGCCGGGGCGATCCAGATCGGCGTGAAGCACCTCAGCGTGTACGCGTTCTCGACCGAGAACTGGAAGCGCTCGCCCGACGAGGTGCGCTTCCTGATGGGCTTCAACCGCGACGTGCTGCACCGCCGACGCGACCAGCTGAACGCGTGGGGGGTGCGGGTCCGCTGGGCCGGGCGGAAACCACGGCTGTGGGGGTCGGTCATCAAAGAACTGCAGTTCGCCGAAGAGCTGACGAAGGGCAACGACGTCCTGACGCTGACGATGTGCGTCAACTACGGCGGGCGGACCGAGATCGCCGACGCGATGCGCTCGATCGCCGACGACGTCGCCGCCGGGCGGCTCAAGCCCTCGGCCGTCGGCGAGAAGCTGATCCAGAAGCGGCTGTACGCTCCCGAACTGCCCGACGTCGACCTGTTCGTGCGCAGCTCGGGCGAACAGCGGACGAGCAACTTCATGCTCTGGCAGTCCGCCTACGCCGAGATGGTGTTCCTCGACCAGCTGTGGCCCGACTTCACCCGCACCGACCTGTGGCAGGCCGTCGAGATGTACGCCTCGCGCACCCGTCGGTTCGGGGGAGCGGTGGACGCCCCCAGCCCGGCCTGACCGGTCGGCCGTCAGAACTGGATGTTCGCGCCCAGGAAGATCCGCTCGGCCGGCCACAGGAACTGCAGGGTCAGCGGACCGTCGCTCGCCCGGTGGAACCAGGCGTTGGCGAAGACCGTGGACTCGCCGGGCAGCAGGTACCAGTTCGCGCTGTCGGCCGGGAACTTCGACTCGAGCGAGGTCTCGTAACCCATCTGGGTCAACAGGTCCTGCCCGGCGAAGACGTCCTGCGTGGCGAGGTCGTTGCCGTACGACGAGTAGTCGGCGCTCAGGTCGGTCAGGTCGAGCCGACGCTGCGAGTTGTTCGTCAGGACGTAGGCCGTGACCTCGACGTCGGTGCCCGCCGGGTAGGGATCGGTGCCGTCGGGGCGGGCGTAGATCGAGGGGGCCGTGGTCGTCAGCTCGCCGACGCCGTAGACGTAGATGGTGAGGTCCTTGTAGTTGACCTGGCCGGGCAGCGTGCCGCCGGGGGCGAGGGCGTCGGGTTGCGACCCGGTGCCTCCGCCGGTTCCGGGCGCGCCCGTCACCTGGGGCTGAGGGGCGCCGCTCGCGCCCGAGGTCGGCGTCGACCCGTCCGCACCGACGGGTGTGAGGTCGTCGAGGCTCGGGAAGCAGCCGGTCAGCCCGACGAGGGCCAGCACCGAGACGGCGATGCCGACGGTCAGTCTTCTGCGCACGACCTGCACCTCTCCTGGTTCGTCGGGCCAGCCTAACCCGGAGCCACGGACAGCTCGCCCCGTCGGACCGGCACGAGGCCCAGCGCGTCGCCGTCCACCTGCTCGAAGGCGTCCAGGACCGCCCGCACGCTCGGTACGCGGTCACCGCCGCGTCCGTGGACGACGTGCACCACGCGGGCGAGCCCCTCGTCCAGGCCGACCACGCGCACCCCGGGAGGCACCGCGGCGGAGACCAACGACAGCCCCGGCAGCAGCGCGACGCCAAGCCCTGCCGCGACGAGCCCCAGCACGGCCAGGGCGTTGTCCGTCTCGAGCACGATCTCGGGCTCGAACCCGGACGCGGCGCACGTGGCGAGCAGGTGACCCCGGCAGCGCGGGCATCCGCCGATCCACCTCTCATGCGCCAGGCCGGCGAAGTCGTCGCCGCGGACGAACGGGTGCGCCGTCGGCAGGACCAGCACCGTGCGGTCGACGAAGGAGGCGCGGTGCAGCAGCCCGTCGAGGTCGCGTTCGCCCCCGGGGTCGCCCCCGTGGCGGACGGCGACCGCGACGTCCGCCGGGCCGTCCCGCAGTCGTGCCAGCGCCTCCGGCGGTTCCGCCTCGACGTAGTCGACCGTCAGGCCGGGGTGCCGGTCGCGCAGCCGCGACAGCACGTCGGGGACGATCGTGGACGACGCGCTGGGGAAGCCGGCCAGCGTGACGCGGCCCGTGGCGACGCCGCCCAGGGCGTCGAGGTCCTGTCGCGCGGCGTCGAGGGCGGCCTGCACGTGCACGGCGTGGGCCGCGAGCCTCTGCCCGGCCTCGGTCAGGGCGACGCCGCGTCCCGCGCGCAGCACGAGCGGCTGACCGACCTGGCGTTCGGCCCGCCGGAGCTGCTGGCTGACGGCGGGGTGGCTGTAGCCGAGCAGGGCGGCGGCCGCCGGGATCGGGCCGGTGTCCGCGACGGCACGGACGACGCGCAAGGACGCGAGGTCGAGATCGTCGGTCATGCTCGAATCATAAGCCGGTGTGATGGATGACCTCAGACACTGGCGGTTGTCCCGCGATCTCGGCGGGAGGAGCCTGAGGGCATGACCGAGCCCCGTCCCGACCTCTTCGCCTCTGCCCCGGGGTACCTCGCGGCCTGCACCATGGGCCTGCCGATGCGGTCGACGGTCGAGGCACTGCGAGCCGACCTCGACCGGTGGTCGTCCGGTGGGGCCGGGCCCGTCGCCTACGGCGCCGTCGTCGAGGAGGCGCGCGCGGCCTTCGCCCGTCTGGCCCGGGTCCACGTCGGCCGCGTCGCCATCGCGTCCCAGACGTCGGCGATGGTCGCCGTGATCGCGGCCTCGGTCCCGGACGGGGCCGAGGTGCTCGTGCCCACGGGCGACTTCAGCTCGATCGTCTACCCCTTCGTGGTCCAGGAGGCGCGGGGCGTCCGGGTCCGGAGCGGCCCGCTCGACGAGGTGGCCGGCTCCGTCGGGCCCGACACGCACCTCGTGGCCTGGTCAGCCGTCCAGTCCGCCACGGGAGAGGTCGCCGACGACGCGGCCAGCGTCGCCGCGGCGGCCCGTCACGGGGCGCTCACGCTGTGCGACCTGACCCCGGCCGCGGGCGTGCGACCCGTCGACGCCTCGCGGTACGACGCCAGCGTCACCCACGCCTACAAGTGGTTGTGCTGCCCGCGCGGGGTGGCGTTCCTCACCCTGGGGGAGCGGCTCCAGCGCCTCCTGGTGCCGGCACAGGCCGGCTGGTACGCGGGCGACGACGTGTGGGGCTCGTGCTACGGCCCCGAGATGCGACTCGCCGCGGACGCCCGCGCGTTCGACGTCTCGCCCGCCTGGCAGGCCTGGGCGGGGGCGCTGCCCGCGCTCCGCACGTTCGCCGGGCTCGACGCCGACGAGACCTGGGCGCACGCCGCCGGGACGGGCGACGCGCTCTGCTCGCGGCTCGGGATCGAGGCGCAGGGTCGCGCGATCGTGACCTGGGCCGATCCCGACGGACGCGACCAGCGCCTCCTCGGCGACGCCGGTCTCGTGGTGTCGGGGCGCGCCGGTCGCGTCCGCGTGGCGTTCCACCTCTGGAACGACGAGAGCGACGTCGAGGCCGTCGCCGTCGCGCTCGGCCGGTGACGCGCCGCCGCTAGAGTTGCCGGGTACCTCGACCGACCGGGCACCCAGCTCGGGCCTCAACTCATCGGAGCATCACACGTGGCAGCACCCAACCGTCTCGATTCCGTCATCGCCCTGGCCAAGCGCCGCGGCTTCGTCTTCCAGTCGGGAGAGATCTACGGCGGTTCGCGCTCGGCCTGGGACTACGGGCCCCTCGGCGTCGCCCTGAAGGAGAACATCAAGCGCCAGTGGTGGCAGACCATGGTGCAGGGCCGCGACGACGTCGTCGGCCTCGACTCGGCGGTCATCCTGCCGCGTCAGGTGTGGGAGGCCTCGGGCCACGTCGAGGTCTTCAGCGACCCGCTGGTCGAGTCGCTGCACACCCACAAGCGCTACCGCGCCGACCACCTGCTCGAGGCGTACGAGGCCAAGCACGGCCACCCGCCCGAGAACGGCCTGGCCGACGTCCGCGACCCCGACACGGGGCAGCCCGGCTCGTGGACCGAACCGCAGAACTTCTCGGGCCTGCTCAAGACCTTCCTCGGCCCGGTCGACAACGAGCAGGGCATGGCCTACCTGCGGCCCGAGACCGCGCAGGGCATCTTCACCAACTTCGACAACATCCTGCAGTCGTCGCGCATCAAGCCGCCGTTCGGCATCGGTCAGATCGGCAAGAGCTTCCGCAACGAGATCACGCCCGGCAACTTCATCTTCCGCACGCGCGAGTTCGAGCAGATGGAGATGGAGTTCTTCGTCGAGCCCGGCACCGACGAAGAGTGGCACCAGTACTGGATCGACCAGCGGTTCCAGTGGTACGTCGACCTCGGCATCGACCCCGAGAACCTGCGCCTCTACGAGCACGCCGCCGAGAAGCTCTCGCACTACTCGAAGCGCACCGTCGACATCGAATACCGCTTCCGGTTCGCCGGCGGCGAGTTCGGCGAGCTCGAGGGCATCGCGAACCGCACCGACTACGACCTCAAGACCCACGCCGCCGCCTCGGGCAAGGACCTGACCTACTTCGACCAGGCCAAGAACGAGCGCTGGACGCCTTACGTCATCGAGCCCGCGGCAGGCCTGACCCGCTCGCTCATGGCGTTCCTCGTCGACGCCTACACCGAAGACGAGGCGCCGAACGCGAAGGGCGGTGTCGACAAGCGCACCGTCCTGAAGCTCGACCGGCGCCTGGCTCCGATCAAGGTCGCCGTCCTGCCGCTCAGCCGCAACGAGCAGCTGTCGCCCATGGCCCGAGGGCTCGCCGCCGACCTCCGCAAGTACTGGAACATCGACTTCGACGACGCGGGGGCCATCGGCCGCCGTTACCGCCGCCAGGACGAGATCGGCACGCCGTTCTGCGTCACCGTCGACTTCGACTCGCTCGAGGACGACGCCGTGACCGTGCGCGAGCGCGACACCATGGCACAGCAGCGCATCCCGCTGGCCGGGCTCAGGGCCTACCTGGCCGAGCAACTGCTCGGCGCGTAGCCGCCCGGGTCGCCCCACCCCTCGACGGGCCCTCGTCGTGCACCCGCTGCACGCCGAGGGCCCGTTCCCTCGTGTCGGCAACTCCTGCCTCCTGTGCCGCCGCGCCCCGGGCGCCCGGGTGTCGTCGGCTCGAAGGGCACGGAGCAGGAGTTGTCGACCACCCTGGCCCGCGGCCGCCCTCGCCTCGCGGCCCGGCCGCCTGAGCTCCTGCCCGCACTCGCTCGCGCCCACCCGGCGCTCATCCACCCGGCGCTCATCCACCCGGTCTCAGCCCACCCGCCCTGGCGGCAACTCCTGCTTCCTGCCGCGACCTGAACCGAGCACGCGGCGTGTCGTCCGTGGACGATGCACGAGGCAGGAGTTGCCCGCGCCCGACCGGCGCTCCGTGCGACGAGGACTCGCCCCCCGGGGGTCCCAGGTGAGGCCGCCGTCCCCAGATCCCCCGTACTCTCCACACCAGGGGGGTACCTCTCGGGACGCTGTGGGGCATGACCACGATCTCCGAACTCGTCTCCGACGCCGGTGGCTTGCTGCACAAGCGTGATCTCGTCGCGGCGGGTGCGACGGACCGCCATCTGACCGTCGCCGTCAGCTCCCGCACGGTCCGTCGACCCCGCCGCGGCTGGTATTCGACGTGGCCGCGCCATGATCCGCGCTTCGTGGCCGTCGCGGTGGGGGGACGCCTCACCGGTGCGGCCGCCCTGCACCAGCCCGGGGCGTGGTCGTGGCGACGTCCGCCGATCACGGTCTCGGTGCCCGAGACCGCGTCCCGCCTCCGCCGGCGACGGGGCGTCCGCGTCGTCTGGGACCCTGTCGAACTCGGTTCCCGTGGCTCGACCTGGGCGGGGGACCCACGAGACGCTCTCGCCCGCGCGGTGGTCGAAGCGAAGTCCCTCGAGGACGCGGTCATCTTGGTCGACTGGGCACGCAGCGTCGGCATCGTGACCGACGACGAGGACGCCGCCGAGGTCCTGGCACGGAAACGCGCTGACGCTGCTGGGCTGGTGGCCTGGAGCGACGGGGGAGCCGAGAGCATCCTCGAGTCGACGGCCGGGACGAGGCTTCGGCGGGCCGGACACCCCGTCGTGCGACAGGTGCCCGTCGGCACCACGGGCAAGATCCTCGACATGCTCGGCGACGGTGTCGTCGGTCTCGAGACCGACGGTCGCGAGCACCACGAGAGCCGCTTCGACCGGGACCGTCTCAAGGACGCAGACATCGCCCTCGACGGACATGTCCCGTTCCGGGCGGGGACGATCATGGTGCGAGACCTGTGGGCCCGCACGTCGGCCGCGATCGAGGCCCTGATCACCACGGCGGGCGGTCCGAGACCGGTGTCACGTGTCGGCAACTCCTGCCTCCCGCGTGTGCTCGGGCCGCGGGGCCGCAGGAACTGGCGGCTCGCCGCACCGGGCCGACGCAGGAGGCAGGAGTTGCCGACAGGGGAAGGCGGGTGAGGGCGACGCGCGACGGGGTGAAGCGCGTGAGGGCGAAGCGCGACGGGGCGGTGGAAGTGGTGAGGGCGCGGGGAATGGTGAGGCCCCCGCGCGAGTTGGTCCTGCCGTGACCGCAGACTCCGCCACCCCGTCCGCGACCGTCAAGGTCGACATCTGGTCCGACATCGCCTGCCCGTGGTGCTTCATCGGCAAGCGCAAGTTCGAAGAGGCGGTCCGACGTTTCGACGGCCCCGTCGAGGTCGAGTACCACTCGTTCGAGCTCTCACCCGACACCCCGGTCGACTTCGAAGGCGACGAGGTCGACTTCCTCTCGAAGCACAAGGGGATGCCCGCCGACCAGGTCCGCGGCATGCTCGACACCGTCGCCGGCATCGCGTCCGAGGTCGGCCTCGCCTACGACTTCGAGCACCTTCAGCACACCAACACGGTCAAGGCGCACGAGCTGCTGCACTTCGCCAAGGCCAACGGTCGCCAGGCCGAGATGAAGGAGCGCCTCCTCCACGCCTACTTCGAGGAAGGCCGCCACGTGGGCCGCGTCGACGATCTCGTCGCGCTGGCCATGGAGGTCGGTCTCGATGAACAGGAGGCGCGCGAGGCTCTCGAGACCGGGCGCCACCTCGGCGACGTGCGGGCCGACCAGGCGCAGGCGCAGGCCTTCGGCATCACCGGCGTCCCGTTCTTCGTCCTCGACGGCCAGTACGGCATCTCGGGCGCCCAGGCTCCCGAGACCTTCGTCCAGGCCCTCGAGCAGGTCGCCTCCGAGGTGGCCCGATGAGCGACCCCACCGGGGTCGCTACGCCGCCCGTGCCGTTCACCATGCTCGGCGCACCGGACGCCGCCGTCTGCGAGGGGGATTCCTGCCTCGTCGACCTGCCGAGCACCGCCGGTGGGTCCTCCGATCGGACCCCGGACGACGAGCCCGGGAGGCGCGGCGTCAGTCGCTGATGTCGGCCACGGTCGCGTCGTACCCTGCGATCAGGTCGTCGGCCTGGACGAAGGCGCTGAAGCCGTGGGCTCCGGCACCCAGGGCGACGCGCCTCCCGACGATGCGGGAGTCCGCGACCACCGGCCACGCGGTCGAGCTGCCCAGGGGAGTGATCGTGCCCCGTTCGTACCCGGTGACCTCGAGCGCGACGTCCGCGCTCGGCATCGACAGCTTGTTGACGCCGACGACCGCTCGGAGCTTCGCCCACGAGATCTGTCGGTCGCCCGGGACGAGCGCGAACAGGAACGAGCCGTCGTGCCGTTTGACCACCAGGCTCTTCACGATGTCGGAGGGCTGCAGTCCGAGCAACGCGGCGGCGGCCTCGAGCGAGTCGGCCGCCGGACGCGCCACGATCTCGACCGCGAGACCGTGTGCGGCGGCGTCCGTGCGCACACGCCCCGTGCCGTCGACCCGCCCCGGGTCGCCCCCGACGTCCGCGTCGTCCACACCACTCGTCAGCCTGCCGTCGCTCATGGGAGAATCGTAACGATGTCCACCACCACCCTGCCCTCGCGCGGCCTCTCGATCGGTCCGATCGACGTGGCCTCGCCGGTCGTGCTCGCCCCCATGGCCGGCATCACCAACACGGCCTACCGCCGCCTCTGTCGCGAGTACGGCGCCGGTCTCTACGTCAGCGAGATGATCACGAGTCGGGCTCTGGTCGAGCGCACGCCCGAGTCGATGCGCCTCATCCAGCACCACGAGTCCGAGACCCCCCGCAGCATCCAGCTCTACGGCGTCGAGCCCAACACGGTGGCCGAGGCGGTCACCATGCTCGTCGCCGAGGACCGCGCCGACCACATCGACCTCAACTTCGGTTGCCCCGTCCCCAAGGTGACCCGCAAGGGCGGCGGTTCGGCCCTCCCCTGGAAGATCGGCCTCTTCCGCGAGATCGTCGAGGGTGCGGTCGAGGCGGCCGGTGACATCCCGGTGACCGTCAAGATGCGCAAAGGCATCGACGACGACCACCTCACCTACCTCGAGGCCGGTCGTGCCGCGCAGGGTGCAGGCGTGGCGAGCATCGCGTTGCACGCGCGCACGGCGGCCGACTTCTACTCGGGCACCGCCGACTGGTCGGCCATCGCGACCCTGAAGCAGACGATCACCGACGTGCCGGTCCTCGGCAACGGCGACATCTGGTCGGCGGCCGACGCGCTGCGCATGGTCGACGAGACCGGCTGCGACGGCGTGGTCGTCGGCCGGGGCTGCCTCGGCCGACCGTGGTTGTTCGGTGACCTCGCCGCGGCATTCCGCGGCGAAGACCTCAAGGCCGAGCCGACCCTCGGCGAGGTGGGTCGGGCCTTCCGCCGTCACGCCCAACTCATGGTCGAGTTCTGGTCGGGCGACGAGGGGCGGGCCTGCCGTGACATGCGCAAGCACGTCGCCTGGTACTTCAAGGGCTACCCCGTAGGCGGTGAGGTCCGGGCGGCTCTCGCCCTGGCCGACTCGCTGCAGCAGATCGACGACCTGCTCGCCACGATGGACCCCGACGAGCAGTACCCCGGCGAGGCGGCCGAGGGGCCGCGGGGTCGTGCCGGCAGCCCCAAGCGTCCTGCCCTGCCCGACCGGTGGCTCGAGAGCCGCGACCTCGACGAGGCCTTCAAGGCCGAGCTCGCCGCCGCCGAACTGCACCACAGCGGCGGCTAGGCACGCCCGTCCGCGACATTTCTTCCCGTCCCGACCGAGAGGCCCCGGTGTCCACCGAAGCCCTGCCGAGCGCTGCCCCCGGATACGACCCCGCCGACTCCGAGCGCTGGTTGCCCGAGCAGCACTCCAACCGGCGCAGCGACTTCGCCCGCGACCGGGCCCGGCTGCTGCACTCGAGCGCGCTGCGGCGCCTGGCGGCGAAGACGCAGGTGCTGAGCCCGACCGCCGGCCTCGCCTTCGCCCGCAACCGGCTGACGCACTCGCTCGAGGTCGCGCGGGTCGGTCGGGGGCTCGCGACGAGTCGGGGCCCCGCCCCCGGCGTCGCCGACACGGCCTGTCCCGCCCACGCCCTCGGCCACCCGCCGTTCGGACACAACGGCGAGCGGGCCCTGAACGAGTGGTCGTCCGACATCGGCGGTTTCGAGGGCAACGCGCAGACCCTCCGGCTACTGACCCGCATCGAACCGACGGTGATCGACGCGAACGGGCGGAGTTTCGGGCTGAACCGGACCCGCGCGAGCCTCGACGCCAGTTGCAAGTACCCGTGGCCGGCGGCCCAGGGCATCCCCGACCCGGGCGGGCGCATGAAGTTCGGCTTCTACGACGACGACACGGCCGCCTTCGAGTGGCTGCGACGGGGTGCTCCGCGTCGGCGACGGTGCGTCGAGGCCCAGGTGATGGACCTCAGCGACGACATCGCGTACTCCGTCCACGACTTCGAGGACGCCGTCGTCAACGGCTACGTCGACGTCGCCGCCCTGGGTACCCGGGTCGACCACGACTCGCTCGTCACGGCCATGCACGCCTGGGTCGGAGGTGAGCTCAGCCGTGACGAGCTGACCGAGGCCTTCGACCGTCTGCAGGCATTGCCGTTCTGGCTCGAGTCGTACGACGGCAGCCGGTTCGCGCAGGCCCGCCTCAAGAACCTCACGAGCCAGCTGATCGGCCGGTTCGCCGGCTCGGCCACGCAGGCGACCCGCGACTCGTATCCCGGTGACGCCCTGATGCGCTTCGGGGCCTCGGTCGTCGTCGCCCCCGACGTGATCGGCGAGATCGCCGTGCTCAAGGGCATCGTCGCGGCCTTCGTCATGACGAGTGACGACCGGCAGCCCATCTACCTCCGCCAGCGCGAGGTCCTCACCGGCCTCGCCGACGCCCTCTGGCAGGCGGGCCCTTCCGAACTCGACCGGGGCTTCGCGGCCGACTGGGCCGCGGCCGACGACGACGCCGCGAGGCGTCGGGTCGTCGTCGACCAGGTCGCCTCGCTGACCGACCAGAGCGCCATGGCCTGGCACGACCGGCTGACCGCCGGCCGCTAGGGAGACCCCCGAGGAGGCGCGGGTCCTCCCCAGCCCCACCGCGCCTCCTCGTCCTCCCGCGGTCGGCCCACCGGGTCGGTGCGGTCGGTGGCGCGATCTAGAATCGACACGTGCCCGGCCTGATCAAACGCAACGACATCGACGAGGTCCGGTCGCGCACCAACATCGCCGACATCGTCGGCGACCACGTCACACTCAAGGGTGCCGGTGTGGGGTCGCTCAAGGGCCTCTGTCCGTTCCACGACGAGCGCAGCCCGAGCTTCCACGTGCGGCCCCAGGTGGGTCGTTACCACTGCTTCGGCTGTGGTGAGGACGGCGACGTCTTCAGCTTCGTGATGAAGACCGACCACACGACCTTCCAAGAGGCGGTCGAGCGCATGGCGGCGCGCATCGGCTTCGAGCTGCACTACGAAGACGGCGGTCAGGCCAGCGACCACGGCAACCGGGCGCGACTGATCTCGGCGAACGAGGCCGCCCGAGAGTTCTTCGTGGACCACCTGACGGCCGCCGACGCCGAGCCCGCCCGGCGGTTCCTTGGCGAACGGGGTTTCGACCCGGCCGCGGCCGAGCGGTTCGGCGTCGGCTTCGCGCCGAAGTCGTTCGACGCCTTGCGGTCCCACCTCAAGGGGCTCGGCTACCGCGACGAAGAACTCGTCACCGCGGGGCTGCTGAGCCAGGGCGACCGCAGTCCCTACGACCGCTTCCGGGGGCGGCTGGTGTGGCCGATCCGCGACGTCACGGGGTCGACCATCGGCTTCGGCGCCCGTCGCCTGCTCGAGGACGACAAGGGCCCGAAGTACCTCAACACCCCCGAGACGCCGATCTACCACAAGTCCCAGGTGCTCTACGGGCTCGACCTGGCCCGTCGTGACATCTCGAAGGGCAAGCAGGTCGTCATCGTCGAGGGCTACACCGACGTCATGGCGTGCCACCTGGCCGGGGTCACGACGGCCGTGGCGACGTGCGGGACCTCCTTCGGGGTCGACCACATCAAGGTACTGCGTCCCATGCTCGGCGACGTCAGCGGGGCCGACACGTCGACCGGCGGCGAGGTCGTCTTCACCTTCGACCCCGACGAGGCGGGCCAGAAGGCGGCGTCCCGCGCGTTCGCCGAAGAACAGCGGTTCGCCGCACAGACCTTCGTCGCCGTCGCTCCCGACGGGCTCGACCCGGGCGACCTCAGGCTGAACCGTGGCGACGACGCCGTGCGCCGTCTCATCTCGACCAAGCGTCCGATGTTCGAGTTCATGATCCGTCGCCTCATCGACGGGCACGACCTCGAGACGGTCGAGGGGCGCGTGTCGGCGCTCCGAGCGGCTTCCCCGGTGGTGGCGGGCATCCGCGACCGGTCGATGACGCAGGGCTACGTGCGGTCGCTGGCGGGTTGGCTGGGGCTCGATCCGGCCGACGTGGCGAGATCCGTCGACGACGCGGGTCGCGCCTCCTCGGCCCAGAACGCGCCCGAGCGGTCGCAGCCCCAGAGCGTCCCCGGCGGCCGGCAGTCGATCACGAGCCTGCCGCCGGTGCCCGACGAGCCGGCCGGCCCGAGCCTGCTCACGCTGCCGGGAGACCTGACCACCCGGACCGAGCGCGACGCGCTCATGGCGATGCTCCAGCACCCGGCGACGGTCGGCTTCGAGCTCATGCAGCGAGCGGCCCGGGCACGCATCGAGAACAGCGCCCTGGCGGTCGTCCGCGACGCGATCGGGGCGAGCCTCGACCGTTTCGACTCGGCCGACTGGCTCGACGTCGTCCTCGGCCAGACCCCGTCGCCGTTCGACGCCCTGGCCAAAGAGCTCGCCATCGCCCCCATCCCCGAGCGCGAGGGGCGCGAGATCACGACCTACTGTCGAGGCATCGTCGTCTCGATCGTCGAACGCGACCTCATCCGCGAGAAGTCCGAGCTGCTCGGTCAGTCGTTCCGCACCGACATGAAGTCCGAGCCCGAACGCTGGCGCGAGATCCAGGTGCGCATCGCCGCGGTCGAGGCCGAGCGCCGGTCCGTCCGTCAAGAGTGACGTCGTCGGACGTGTCGCGGGCCTCCGTTCCTGTACGCGCATACATCGAGTGCGTCCGCCGTCGGGCCCGACCGGACCAGTTGGCAAGGGTTCGTTGCGGGCCTGTAAACAGTTGCGCGATGAGTCCGTCTCAGGCTCACGTGTGTGTTACCAATGGACGTTCCCTGAAACGGCCGCGTCCACAGCACGGCCCGGGGCCCCTTGCACACAGAGAAAGAGGTAACCGGATATGACATCCGACTCCACGCTCGCCCGACGCGCCCTCGCCGTCGTCGGTGGCGCCGCTGCCACCGCACTCGTCCTCTCGGGCTGCGCCTCCGGTGGGGACGCGACCGACGCCCTCGACGGTCTCAGCATCGGCACGACCGACGTCATCACGTCGCTCGACCCGGCCGGTTCGTACGACAACGGGTCGTTCGCCGTCCAGAACCAGGTGTTCGGCTTCCTGACGAACGCCCCGTACGGCAGCCCCGACGTCGAGCCCGACCTGGCCGAGTCCGCCGACTTCACCAGCCCGACCGAGTACACGGTCAAGCTGAAGGACGGTCTGACCTTCGCGAACGGCAACGCGCTCACCTCGAGCGACGTCAAGTTCAGCTTCGACCGCCAGCTGGCCATCGCCGACCCCAACGGCCCGTCGTCGTTGCTCGGCAACCTGGCGAGCACCGATGCGCCGGACGACACGACCGTCGTCTTCACGCTCAAGTCGGCCGACCAGACCTGGCCCCAGGTGCTCTCGAGCCCCGCCGGACCCATCGTCGACGAGGACGTCTTCTCGGCGACCGGGCTGACCGACGCCGACGACATCGTCAAGGGCGACGCCTTCTCGGGCCAGTACACGATCACCGACTACTCGCAGAACGAGACGATCGCCTACGCGGCGAACGACGCCTACGACGGCGTGCTCGGTGCTCCGAAGACCGACTCGGTCACGGCGACGTACTACACCGAAGAGACCGACCTGAAGCTCGCCGTCCAGAACGGTGACGTCGACGTCGCGAACCGCAGCCTGAGCCCGACCGACCTGGCCGACCTGGCCAAGGACGACGCACTCACCGTGCACAACGGCCCCGGCGGCGAGATCCGCTACCTGGTGTTCAACTTCAACACCATGCCCTACGGCGCCACGCAGCCCGACGCCGACCCGGCCAAGGCTCTGGCCGTGCGTCAGTCGGTGGCCGACACGGTCGACCGTGCCGCCCTCGCCAAGGACGTCTACAACGACACCTACACGCCGCTCTACTCGGTCGTCCCCGACGGCCTGACCGGCGCGACCAAGCCCCTCGAGAGCCTCTACGGCGACGGCCAGGGCGGTCCCGACGTCGACAAGGCCGCCGCGGCCCTGTCGGCCGCCGGCGTCAGCACCCCGGTGTCGATCGACCTGCAGTACAGCCCCGACCACTACGGTGCGTCGAGCGACGAAGAGTACGCACTGATCAAGTCGCAGCTCGAGGCGAGCGGCCTGTTCACCGTGAACCTGCAGTCGACCCTCTGGGACACTTACAGCACCGAGCGCCGCGAGGACGCCTACCCCGTGTACCAGCTGGGTTGGTTCCCCGACTTCTCGGACGCCGACAACTACCTGACGCCGTTCTTCAGCGCGGACAACTTCGTCGGCAACCACTACGACAGCCCGACCGTCCAGGGTCTGCTGACGCAAGAGATCGGTGAGCAGGACGCCTCGGCCCGCGAGGCGACCATCGGCCAGATCCAGGACGCCGTCGCGGCCGACCTGCCGACGCTGCCGCTGTTGCAGGGCACGCAGGTCGTCGTCTCGCAGTCCGACGTGAAGGGCGTGGACGACACGCTCGACGCGTCGTTCAAGTTCCGTTACGGTGCGCTGAGCCGCTGACGCGCCTCCCCGTCCCCTGAGCCCCGCCGGTCCGCCGGTCGGTCTCGGGGGCCGGGGGACTCCGCACCACGGCCGTACGCCGAGGGGGCGACCCGCGACACCGCGGGGCGCCCCCTCCGGCCTGCGACCGGCACCACACCATCGAAAGGCCCAACGACGTGACCCTGATCACCGACGGCTCCCTCACGGCGCCGCCCACCTCCAGCCCCGGGAAGTCCCGAAGTTCCGGGGGCGGCGGCCTCGGACGCTACATCGTGATCCGCGCGATCCTGATCGTGCCCACCGTGTTCATCCTCGTCACGCTCGTGTTCTTCCTGATGCGCGTGGTCGGCAACCCGATCACCGCCTCCGTCGGGGGCCGTCTCACCGAGGCCCAGCTGCAAGAGCGTCTCGCCGCCGCGGGCTACGACCGTCCGGTGATCGTCCAGTACCTCGAGTACCTCGGCCAGATCGTCCGGGGCGACTTCGGCACCACCGCGACCGACAACCGCGAGATCAGCGGCATCCTGCTGCAGTACGGCAGCGCCACCATCGAGCTGGTCTTCTACGCACTGATCGTCGCGCTCGTGCTGGGCATCCCGCTCGGCATGCTCGCCGCGTACGTGCGCGACCGGTGGCCCGACGCGATCCTCCGCGTGCTGGCGATCCTCGCCTACGCGACCCCGGTCTTCTTCGCCGGCCTGCTGCTCAAGCTGACCTTCTCCGTCTGGCTCGGCTGGCTGCCCCTCGGCGGTCGGGCCAGCACGCGGGTCGCCATCGCCCTGGGCCGCATCGACCACCCGACGGGCATCTACATCGTCGACGCCCTGCGGACCGGCAACTCGACGATCATCGTCGACGTCCTCTCGCACGCCGTGCTGCCCGCCCTCGCGCTCGGCGTCCTGACCGCCGGCATCTTCCTGCGCCTCGTGCGCACCAACGTGATCGGCACGCTCGGTTCCGAGTACGTCGACGCGGCCCGGTCGCGGGGCGTCAGCGAGTTCCGCCTCGTCCGGGCGCACGCGCTCAAGCCCGCCCTCATCCCGATCATCACCGTCATGGGCCTCCAGATCGCGATGCTGCTCGGCGGCTCGGTGCTGACCGAGACGACCTTCGGCTGGCGGGGGCTCGGCTTCCAGCTGCAGCAGTACTTGTCGGCCCGCGACTTTATCGCCGTGCAGGGCATCGTCGCCGTGCTCGCCGTCATCGTCGCCGTGACCAACTTCGTGGTCGACGTGATTGCCGCCCTGATCGACCCCCGCGTGAGGTACTGACCATGACCGATGCTGCCGTCGCGGCCGACCGCCGCGAACCCCTCTACAAGCGCCTCCCCGTCGTCGCCCAGATCCGCCGCTCGGTGGGACTGCAGCGCGGCATGCTGCTGACCGGCGTCGTCATCGTCGCCGTGTTCGTGCTGCTGGCGATCTTCGCCCCGCTCATCGCCCCCTACGGCTTCGGCCAGCTGCGCGGTGCCACCGAGGCCTTCCCGCGCCAGGCGCCGCCCTCGGCCGAGCACCTGTGGGGCACAACGGTCGGTGGCTACGACGTGTTCAGCCGCGTCATGTGGGGCACCCGCACCGCCGTGGCCGTGGTCATCGTGGCCGTCGTGCTGTCGATCACGATCGGCGTGACGCTCGGCCTGATCTCGGGCTACCTGGGCGGGTGGCTCGACCGGGTGCTCGTCGTCATCGCCGACGCCGTCTACGCGTTCCCGTCGCTGCTGCTCGCCATCGTCGTCTCGATCGTCATCAGCGGCGGCCAGTCCAGCCTCTGGGGCGGCATCGTCTCGGCGGGCATCTCGATCACCGTGGTCTACGTCCCGCAGTACTTCAGGGTCGTCCGCGCCGAGGCCACGAGGCTCAAGGCCGAGGCGTTCGTCGAGTCCGCCAAGGTGAACGGCAGCAGCACGGGCCGCATCATGTTCAAGCACGTCCTGCGCAACGCCACGCGCAGCCTGCCCCTGATTCTCACGCTCAACGCGTCCGAGGCGATCCTGACCCTGGCGGCCCTCGGCTTCCTGGGCTTCGGCATCGGTCCGACCTCGGCGGCCGAATGGGGCTACGACCTGAACCGCGCCCTGTCCGACACGGCCAGCGGCATCTGGTGGACCGGCGTGTTCCCCGGAGCGGCGATCGTCCTGATGGTGCTCGGCCTCACGCTGATGGGCGAGAGCCTGAACGACCTGGCCGACCCGCGCCGCCGGTCCCGCCGTCGCGCGAAGCGCAAGACGCGGGCGAGCCGCGGTGCCGAGCAGGCCCCGACCACGACGAACGACGAGGTGACCGCATGACCGCCGACACGACCACGACCGGCCGACCGGCGGCCCCGCGCGACGAGCGCCCCGTCGCCGTCGGCATCACCGACCTCGAGGTCACCTTCGCGACCGACGGTGGCGACGTCGCCGCCGTGCAGGGCGTGACGCTCGACGTCCGCGCCGGCGAGGTGCTGGCCATCGTCGGCGAGTCGGGCAGCGGCAAGACCGTGACCGCCAAGACGATCCTGGGCCTGTTGCCCGAGACGGCGGTCGCCACCGGTGCCGTGCTGCTCTCGGGGCAGAACGTCCTCGAGGTCGGCCCGAAGAAGGTCCGCGAGCTGCGCGGCACCGACGTCGCCATGGTCTTCCAAGAGCCGTCCACCGCGCTCAACCCCGTCTACACGGTGGGCTGGCAGATCGCCGAGGGCCTGCGGGCCCACGGCAAGGTGGGACGCAAGGAGGCGCGGGTCAAGGCGATCGACATCCTGCGTCGCGTGGGCATCCCCGACCCCGAGACCCGCGTCGACTACTATCCGCACCAGTTCTCGGGCGGGCAGAAACAGCGCGTGGTGATCGCGATGGCGCTCGTCCTCGACCCGTCGGTGATCGTCGCGGACGAGCCGACCACGGCCCTCGACGTGACCGTGCAGGCCGAGATCCTCGACCTGCTGCGCCGCTGCCGCGACGAGTTCGGCACGGCCATCGTCCTGATCACGCACAACATGGGCGTCGTCGCCGACCTCGCCGACCGGGTCGCGGTCATGTACCTCGGCAAGGTCGTCGAGCAGGCTCCCGCCGTCGAGCTGTTCGCGAACCCGCAGGACGACTACACCAAGCGCCTCCTCGGCTCGGTGCCGAAGCTCGAGGCCCGCGGTCACACGCAACAGGAGCAGCCCGCCGACAGCGAGGTCGTCGTCCGCGCCCGCGGACTCGAGATCGAGTACCCGGGCCGCCTCGGCCGCGGCGGCTTCCGGGCCGTCAAGGGCGTCGACTTCACGATCGCCCGCGGCGAGGTGCTCGGCCTGGTCGGCGAGAGCGGTTCGGGGAAGACCACGATCGGGCGGGCCATCGCCGGGCTGACGAAGGTCACCGGCGGGTCGCTCGAGGGGCTCGGCATCGAGATGAACGGGGTGCACGAGCGCGACTTCAAGCCGAAGCGCGCCGACATCGGCTTCGTCTTCCAGGACCCCGCGTCGAGCTTCAACCCCCTGCTGACGATCGCCGAGTGCGTGGCCGAGCCGCTCATCGTGCACGGCCGCGCGAAAGACGCCCGGGCCGCTCGTCCGCGCGTCGACGAACTGCTCGAGGCGGTCCAGCTGCCCAAGTCGTTCGCCGACCGCTACCCCCACGAGCTCAGTGGCGGGCAGCGCCAGCGGGCGAGCCTCGCCCGCTCGCTCGCCCTCGACCCGACGTTGCTGATCGCCGACGAGCCCACCAGTGCCCTCGACGTGTCCGTGCAGGCCCGCGTCCTCGAGTTGTTCACCGAACTGCAGTCGCAACTGGGCTTCGCCGCCCTGTTCATCAGCCACGACCTCGCCGTCGTCAACATGCTGGCCGACCGGATCGGCGTGCTGTTCCACGGCGACCTGATCGAGAGCGGTCCGAACGACCAGGTCCTCGGCGCACCCGAGCACCCCTACACGCAGCGCCTGCTGGCGTCGTTGCCGGTGCCCGATCCGATCGAGCAGGCGTCTCGTCGCGAGCGGTTGGCCGCCCTGGACCGACGGGCGGCGGACGACGCCGCCCTCGGCACCGCCACCGACGGGGCGGCCTGACGGTGCCGGGTCGCGAGCTCGACCTCGACCAGCCGGTCGTCACCGACGACCTCTCGCTGCTCTATCCGGCGCGGGCGGGCCACCCGGCCGTGCGGGCCGTCGACGGGGTGACCCTGCGGGTCGAGCCGGGTGAGATCGTCGCCGTGCTCGGCGAGAGCGGCTCGGGCAAGTCGACGCTCGCGATGGCCTTGGCCGGGCTGACCGGCACGGGACGCGTCGACGAGGGTCGACCCCGTCTGGTCGGCGGCACCGCGCGCGTCTTCGGCCAGGACGTCGGCAAGCTCTCGGGCCGACGACGCGACCGGCTCTCGGCCATGGTCGGCTACCTGGCGCAGGACGACGGCGAACGGCTGAGCCCCGACCTGACCGTCGGCGAGGCCATCGCCGAGCCGATCTACCAGCGCGACCGGAAGTTCGACCGCACCGAGGCCGGGCGCATCGTCGCCACGCTCGTCGACGGCGTGCCCCTGCCGCTCGGCACCATGCTCAAGCAGACCTGGGAGCTCAGCTCGGGTCAGCGTCAGCGCGTCGCCCTGGCTCGCAGCCTCGTCCTCGAGCCGCCCCTGCTGATCGCCGACGAGCCAGCTCGCGGCGTCGACGTGCTCGTCCGCCAGGCCGTCCTCGACGTCATCAAGAACCTCCACGAGGGGCGTCAGTTCTCGGCGCTCGTCGTGACGTCGTCGGTGGCCGAGGCGCGGGCCATCACCGACCGCGTCGCCGTCATGCGGGGCGGTCGTCTGGTCGGGCTGGGCGACATCGACGACGTGCTCCGGACCGGCATCGACCCGTACGTCAAGGTGCTCTCGCAGACCACGCCGATCGACATCATCCGCCCCGAAGAACGTGAGTCCGGGCGCCCCCTCGATCCCGACGCCGAGCGCCGCGGCGACCAGGCACCGTGCCCACCGAGCCGGCTCCGGGCCCCGCCCCGGCGGCCGCCGCCCGCGAGGCGAGCCCAGGAGGCGCGCGCGGCCACCGCGCGGCCGCCCCCCCGGGCCCCGTCCTCGCGCCTGCGCGTCGCCCGACCGCGGGCGCCGTGTCGGTGGCCCCCCGCCCGACCCCGGTCTTCGTCGACGCCGTGCGTGCCGGGGGAGCGGAGGTCGTCCCGCTCGGTCCGGACACCCGTGGCCTGGTCTGGCTCTCGTACCGCGACGCCGACGGCCTCGCGCGGGCCCTGGACGAGAACCCGGGCGTCGAGTGGGTGCAGCTGCCCTACGCCGGGGTCGACGCCTTCGCCGAGGTCATCGCCGCACGTGCCGACCGCGCGCTGCCGCTCTGGACCAGCGCGAAGGGGGCGTTCGCCGAGCCCGTGGCCGAACACGCCCTCATGCTGGTGCTGTCGTTGCTGAGGGTCGTGCCCCAGCGTGTGCGCGCGACGTCCTGGGCCACCGAACAGCAGGGCCGCTCGCTCTACGGTCGGCACGTCGTCATCGTCGGCGCCGGCGGCATCGCGATCGAGCTGATGCGCCTCCTGGCCCCGTTCGACGTCAGTGTGACGATCGTGCGCCGGTCGAGCGAGCCCGTGCCCGGGGCCGACCGCACGCTCCCCGTCGAACGCCTGGACGAGGTGCTGCCCGGGGCCGACGTCCTCGTCCTCGCCGCTGCGGCCACGCCCGGCACGTCGGGCCTCCTCGACGCCCGTCGGCTCGCCCTGCTGCCCGAGACGGCCGTGCTCGTGAACGTCGCGCGGGGCAGCCTGGTCGACACGGACGCCCTCGTCGACGCGGTCCGCGCGGAGCGTCTCTGGGGAGCCGGGGTCGACGTCACGACGCCCGAGCCGCTCCCCGACGGTCACCCGCTCTTCGGCGAGCCGCGGGTCATCGTCACGCCGCACCAGGCGGACACCCCCGAGATGACGGCCCCGTTGCTGGCCGAACGCATCCGGCACAACGTGCGGGCGTTCCTCGGCGACGGCGAGTTCGTCGGGGTCGTCGACCCGCACGACGGGTACTGACGCCGGGGCCGGAGTCGTCCGACGCGCCGCGTCACCACCGTGGTCCGTGGGGGTCCCAGATCTTTGCTAGAGTTGTCTCCGCTGTCACGGATGAGAGTCCGGGGCGGTTGCCATTCCTCGATAGCTCAATTGGCAGAGCAGCCGGCTGTTAACCGGCAGGTTGTTGGTTCGAGTCCAACTCGGGGAGCGAAGGCCCAGAGGCTCCACCCTCTGGGCCTTTTCTCTTGCTCCGGTCCGTCTCCAGCATTTTTCTCCCGCCCGTTCCGTGCCGGGGCCGAACGAGAAGGAGGCGCGTCCTGCGGTTCGCAGGACGCGCCTCCTTCGTCGTCGGGTCGGCTCGGTCCGAGGTCAGTCCTCGAGGTGGTCGACTCCCGGCAGCCAGGTGCTTCCCGGCTGGCCCCAGCCCTTCTTGCGGACGGCCTTGGCGGCCGCCTTGTGGAACGGGTGCTCGAGCCGGTCCGCGTAGAGGATGCCGTCGAGGTGGTCGTACTCGTGCTGGAAGATGCGCGCGAGCCAGCCCCAGGCCTCGATCTCGACCTCGTCGCCGTCGAGGTCGGTGGCCCGCAGCACGACACCGTCGGCGCGGCGCAGCGGGAACCTCTCGCCCGGCACCGACAGGCACCCCTCGGACTCCGAGTCGTCGTCGAGCGGCTCGATCGAGAGCGGGCTCTGCCAGAGCGTCGGGTTGATCGCGACGCCCCGCCACAGCTCGCCGTCGTCGTCGGTCCACGAGTAGACGAACAGGCGCTTGCCGACGCCCACCTGAGGGCCCGCGAGGCCGACGCCCGGGGCGGCGTCCATCGTCTCGAACATGTCGGAGACGAGGGTGCGGAGCTCGTCGTCGACGACGGTCACCTCGGAGGCGGGGGAGTGGAGCACGGGGTCACCCGTGATGGAAATGGGTCGAACGGCCATTCGTCCAGACTATCCAGCGCCACGGCGCTAGCGTGGACGCCGTGACGACGGACATCGGGGAGCTCACCCAGCAGGTATCCCTGACCCCCTACCAGGCGCTCGGAATCCCCATCGCCCTGATCGGCGCCGTGTTCCTGTCGATCGGCGCGCAGCTGCAACACCAGGGCGTCGCCAAGGTCGAGCGGCGGATCGGTGCGGCCAAGAGCGGCATGAACGTCCGCCAGGTGCTCGCCCTCGTCGGCCGTCCCTCCTGGGTGCTGGGCACGCTGATGCTCGGCCTCGCGATCCTGTTCCAGCTGACCAGCCTGCGCATCGCCCCGTTGCTCGTCGTGCAGCCGCTCGGTGCGGTGGCGCTCGTGATCACGGCGGTCCTCAACTCCCGGTCCACCGGGCGACGGCTCGACCGTCGCGCCAAGCGGGCGATCCTCTTCTGCGTCGGCGGGGTCGGGCTCTTCGTCACCGTGGCGGCCTTCACGGCGATCGAACCCGAGATCACGACCCGACAACTCGTCACCGTGCTCGTCATCCTCGCCGTCGTCGGAGCCGTGCTGGGCGTCGCCTTCGCCCTGCTGCGTCGACGCCGCAGCGCGTTGTTCTACATCATCGCGGCCGGCGTGCTCTACGGCTTCGTGGCCACCCTCGCGAAGGTCGTCCTCAACCGCGTCTTCGCCGGCAACTTCGACTGGTTGACGATCGTCTGCATCGTCTTCCTGCTCGCCGCGGGCCTGCTCGGCGGGTACTTCGTGCAGAACGCCTACTCGTCCGGGCCGCCCGACCTCGTCATCGCCGGCCTCACCGTCGTCGACCCGCTCATCGCGGTCGGCATCGGCATCGTCGTGCTGGGCGAGGCGCAGAACGCCCCCGCGATCGCCGGGGTCTTCTTCGTCATCGCGGCCGCGATCGCCGTGTACGGCGTGTTCCAACTCGCTAAATACCATCCCCAGACCCGAGCCTGAGCTACCGTGGGGTCGTCTTGTCCGTCGGTCCCACCACCGTGCGGATGCCTGACACGACGCACACCTCACCGAGCACGAGAAGGACGCCACGACCCGTGACACCTGCCCCGACGCCCTCGGAACCCGGCCCGACCGACGACGCGACGTCGCCTGACGCCGCGACCCGCGCCTCCTCGGGGCCGTCCGACCGGCTGACCGTCCTGATCGCGGGCGACACCTTCCCGCCCGACGTCAACGGCGCCGCCAACTTCACCGAGAGGCTCGCCGTGGGCCTCGCCCAGCGTGGGCACGACGTCCACCTCATGGTGCCGGCGGCCAGTCGTCACCACGGCACCTTCCTCGAGCAGCACGGCGGCGTCACGCTGACCGTCCACCGGCTCTACTCGACCCGCTGGCCTCTGCACGACTGGCTGCGCTTCGCGACACCGTGGCGCGTGCAGGAGCACGCCGAGAAGATCTTCGACGAGATCCACCCCGACGTCGTGCACATCCAGTCGCACATCGTGATGGGCCGGGGCGTGGCGCAGGTCGCCGAGCGCCGGGGCGTGCGCATCGTCGCGACGAACCACTTCATGCCCGAGAACCTGCTCGAGCACACCGGTCTGCCCAAGGGCCTCCGCGCGAAGGCGACCCAGATGGCGTGGAACGACGCGAGCAAGACGTTCCACAAGGCCGCGGCGATCACGACGCCCACGCAGAAGGCGGCGACGTTCCTCGAGAAGTCGGTCGCGGTCACCGGCGTGCTCGCCGTCTCGTGCGGCATCGAGGCCGGTCACTACACCGCCCTCGACACCCGTCCCGTCGAGAACCGCATCGTGTTCGTCGGCCGGGTCACGGCCGAGAAGCAGATCGACGTGCTGCTCAAGGCGATGACCCTGCTCGACCCGTCCCTCCGTGCCACGTTGACGATCGTAGGCGGGGGAGACCTGTTCAAGCAGCTCCAGGCGACCAGTCGCGACCTGGGTCTGGCCGACGTCGTGACCTTCGTCGGGTACCTGTCGGACGACGAGTTGCGCCGCACGCTCACCGAGTCGACCGTTTTCGCGATGCCGTCGATCGCCGAGCTGCAGAGCATCGCCAGCCTCGAGGCCATGGCCTCGGGCCTGCCGATCGTGGTGGCCGACGCGATGGCCCTGCCGCACCTGGTCGACGAGGGTGAGAACGGCTACCTCTTCCGTCCGGGGGACAGCCGCGACCTCGCCGACAAGCTCACGACGGTTCTGACCGCGACCGACGACGACTACCTCGCCATGCGCCGGGCCAGCCTGAAGATGATCGAGGGGCACGACATCGACCGCACGATCAGCGTGTTCGAGAGCCTGTATCGTGGTCAGCCGGTGGTCCCCTCCACCGACGCGGCGTCCGACCGCGCGCACTGACGGTCGACCGCGGCTCCGCCCCGGCCGACCCCGGTTCGCACCGATGGGCCGACGCGGGGGGCGGTAGCTCAGCCGGTTAGAGCAGTCGACTCATAATCGATCGGTCACGGGTTCAAGTCCCGTCCGCCCTACTCGTCGTCTTCGGTCGCGCTCTGCCGCCGGCATGGGCTCATCCGGCCTACGGGCCTGCTGTGAGCGCGGCCGTGTCGTCGCGTGGCGCCCGTCGCGCATGGCACGATGTCGTCCATGTTCACCAGACGGCCCCGACAGCCGGAACCCGAACCCGACGCCTGGGGTAGCGATTCCTCCTCCTCCCCCTCCTCCGACGACGACGGGCGCTCCGGTTCGGCGCGCATGGGGGTGGGCGCGCAGGTGTACGTGCTCGACTCCGACGAAGACCCGGCGACGCCGTTCCCGTACGGCCCGACCGGCATCGTGGTCCGGGCCGGCGGCAGTGCCTGGCAGGGCGTGTCGGCGATCGGCGGCTCGGCTCGCACCTGGTGGGTCGAGTTCGACTCGCCCCAGATCGACCGTGACGGCGACGGACCCGTCTCGCAGGCGCAGGTCGCCGAGCGCTGGCTACGCCTCGCCCCCCTCGCCTGAACCCCCGCCC
>NZ_LHOZ01000039.1:0-44792 GCF_001297205.1 Frigoribacterium sp. RIT-PI-h
GGGGTGGTCGGTGGGGGCCGGGCTACTCGACGAGGGCGTCGTCGTCGGAGCGGTGCATGGTGATCGCGCCCATCGCCTCGAGTTCGCGGATGGCGCGCACGACCGACGCCCGCGCCTCCTCGATCTGCGACTTGCGGACCGGACCCATCGACTGCAGCTCGTCGTCCAGCAACTCGCGGTTGCGCTCGGAGACGTTGCCGCGGATGACCTCGGTCACCGCGGTCGGTGCGCCCTTCATCGCCGTGGCGAGGATGGCCGCGTCGATGCCGCGCAGCACCTGCTGGATGTCGCGCGACTCGAGCTTGACGATGTCCTCGAAGGTCAGCATGCGCGAGCGGACCTCCTCGGCCAGCTCGGGGTCACGTTCGTCGAGACCTTCGAGCAGCGCCTTCTCGGTCGCCACGTCGCTGCGGTTGAGGATCTCGATCAGCGGCTGGATGCCCCCGACGACCTCGACCTGCTCGCGCGGGGCGACGACGGCGCCGGCCCGCACCTTGAGGGTGGCCGCGACGATGCCGACGGACTCGGGGGTGGCCGTGCCCATCGTCGCGATGGCCTGGGCGACGTCGGCGCGCAGCTCGACGTCCAGGCCGGACATCACGGCGGAGGCCTGCTGCGGCCGCAGGTGGGCGAGCACCAGGGCGATGGTCTGCGGCAGCTCGCCGTCGAGCAGCGTCACCACCTGACCGGCCTCGGCCTCGTCGAGGAACTCGAACGACTTGCCGGCCATGTTCGACGCCATGCGCTCCATGACGCCGGCGGCACGTTCCGAGCCGAACGACGCCTCGAGCAGACCGACGGCGACGTCGTGCCCGCCGCGGCGCTGGTAACGGCCGCTGACGCTGAGGTCGTGGAACTCGGCCACGGTGGCCTCGGCGAGCGACGGGTCGACGCGACGCAGCCGCACGATCTCGGCCGCGATCTCCTCGGCCTCGACCTCGCTGAACTCCTTCATGACCGCGGCCGCCCGGGCCTGGTCCATCTGCATCAGGATGACCGCGACCTTCTGCGGGCCGGTCAGCGGCTTGCCGACGCCGGGGGCCGCCGGGGCGCCGAAGGTGGTGGGGACGAGGCTCATGCGGGCTGCCGGTCGTCCATCAGGCCGCGCAGCAACTCGGCGGTCTTGCCCGGGTCGCGCTCGGCCATCGCGTCGATCTCGGCGCGGCGGCGCTCGGCCGAGACGAACTCGGGCGACGGCGTCGGGGCGTCGACGTCGAGCAACTCGGTCTTCGCCTCGCCCATGCCGGGCAGCGTCAGCCGCGAGGTGGCGACGGCGTCGTCGAGCGACAGCGGCATCGTGGCGTCCCAGGTCTGGGCACCGTTCTGCGGGGCGAGCTCGCCGAGGTCGACGTCCTCGCGGTCCTGGCGGCGGCTGCGGCGGGCGAAGACGATCAGTCCCACGATCGCGGCGATCGCGATGGCCGCGACGATGCCGACCGTTCGGATGGTGCCCCACATCGCCTCGCTCGCGCTCGCCGCGTCGGCGGCCTTGAGCGCCTCGGCGGCGGCGTCAGCAGCCGAGGTGTCGAAGTCGACCTGGGCGACCTGGACGGTGTCGCCGCGGGCGGCGTCGATGCCGGCGGCGGCACCGACGAGGTCCCGCACGCTCTGCATGTTGACCCCGTTGGCCGCGGCCGAGTTCAGCGCGACCGACACGGTCTGCCGGCTGACCTCGCCGGCCGGCACGTTGAGGCTCTCGGTCACCTTGTCGACGGCGTTGTTCTTGGTCGTCGACTCGTTCGTGTATCCCCCGTCGGTGCCGGTGCCCGCGGTGGTCGTGCCGTCGGCGGCGGTGCCGTTCGGCACCGCGATGTTGTCCGGGCCGAGCACGCCGGTCGCGCCGGTGCCGTTCGCCCCGTCCGCCCCCGAGCCGTACTGCTCGGTGGTGCCCGACTCGTTGAGGGCGATCGGCCCCGAGGTCGGCTGCGAGAACGACTCGGTCACCTTGGTGCCCGAGCTCTGGTCGAGGTCGGCTGCCACCACGACGGACGAGTTGCCGGGGCCCACCATCTTGTCGAGCATCGCCTGCACCGACGCCTGGACCTTGGACTCGTAGTCGCTCGCGTCGCCGTCCGCGCCTCCGACCGCTCCGCTGCCGACGGCCGACAGCACCGTGCCCGAGGCGTCGGTGACGGCGACGTCGGTCGCCTTCATGCCGTCGACGGAGGCGCTGGTCAGGTTGACGATGGCCTGCACCTGCTTCGAGTCCAGCGTCGCGCCGGCCTGGGTCTCGACGAACACCGAGGCGGTCGGGTCGCGCTGCTCGGCGACGAACACCGACTCCTCGGGGATCGCGAGCTGCACGCTGGCGTTCTTGACGCCGTCCATCGCCTTGATCGTGTTGGCGAGTTCGCCCTCGATGGCGCGCTTGTAGGTGACGTTCTGCTGGAACTCGGACGAGGTGACGCCCATCGTGTCGAGCAGCGAGTAGCCGCCGCCCGAGCTCGCGGCGGGCAGTCCGGCGGCCGCGGCCTTGAGGCGCTCGTCGTAGACGACGTCCTCGGGCACGAGGATCGTGCCGCCGCCGGCGGTCAGCTGGTACGGCACGCCGTCGGTCTGCAGCAGTTCGACGATGGCGCTCGCGTCGGTCGGGTCGATGCCGCTGAACAGCGGCGTGTAGGTGGGCTTGCCCAGCCAGCTGACGAGCGCGACGACGCCGAGCACCAGGGCGGCGAGCAGGATGACGGCGATCGTGCGCTGCGCGACCGTGAAGCTCTGGAGGGCGGCGCCGAGCTTGGCGAGCTGGCCCTTGACGGCGGTGGGCATCAGGCCTGCATCCTCATGATCTCGTTGAAGGCGTCGACGCCCTTGTTGCGGACGGCGCTGACCAGCTCGAGCGTGACCTGGGCACGCGTCGCGGCGATGGTCGCGTCGTGGATGTCGGTCAGGTCACCCGTGACGGCCTTGACCGCGAGGGTCTTCGACTCGGACTGCAGCTGCTGCAGGCCCTCGACGGCACCGGTCATGGTCGCGCCGAAGGTCGCGCCCGAGACCGGGGAGGCGCCGGTCGCGCCGGTCGCGCCCGTCACGTCGGACGCGCCGTCGGCCTTCATGAGCGCGCTCACGTCGGCGTAGCCGCTCTGCTGCACGGCCCCGAGGGCCTGGATTCCTGCGATGGGCATCAGCCACGTCCGATCTGGAGTGCGGCCTCGTAGGCCGTCTTGGCACGGTCGACCACGGCGGCGTTGGCCTGGTAGCCACGCTGCGCCATGATCAGGTCGCCCATCTGGGCGCCGAGGTCGATGTCGGGCATGCGCACGTATCCCTCGGCGTCGGCGAGCGGGTGGTCTGGGAGGTAGGTGACGCGGCCGGCCTCGCTGCCGTAGCGGTCGGCCTTGACGAAGACCCCCGAGGTGCCGGCACCCTCCTGCACCTCGACGTAGCGGGCCTGGAAGGCGGTGTCGTCCATCGACTTCACGGTGTTGACGTTGGCGATGTTGTCCGAGACGGCGTCGAGCCACTTGCGGTGCACGGTCAGGCCGGTGCTCGCGATGCCGATCGCGTCGAAGGCGGTCATCAGTTCGTCCGGAACGCGGCGCGCACGGCCGTCAGCTCGGAGTTCATGGCCTGCGTGGCGAACTGGTACCGCAGCACGGTGTCGACGTTCGACAGGGTCTCGGTGTCGAGGTTGACGTTGTTGCCGTCGAGGCGCGTGGGCTCGAGGCTGCGCGACGTGGACGCCTGGACCGCTCCGCTGCCGGCCGCGACCGACCTGCCCAGTGCCTCCTCGAACTGCACCCGCTTGGCGGTGTAGTTCGGGGTGTTGACGTTGGCGATGTTCGCGGCGATCGTCTTCTGTCGCAGCGAGAGACCGTCGAGGGCGCTCTGCAGCGCCGCTTGCGTCACGGATTCGAGTGGCATGCCTGTCCCGGTGGGGTCGGTGGAGTGCGGTGGCCGATCCGTGGCCGGGTGTGCGAGCGATCCGTGCTCACGGCGCTCTATCGGCGGGGCGCGGGGCGGCGTAAGCGGTGCGCGGGCAGCTGCCCCGTAGTGGGGGCGCACGCCCGCTGCTGCTAGCGTCGCGCCCAGGACCGGGGGACGGAGGCGCGCGCATGGACGAGGACGGCCGACGACTGCTGGGCGTCGGGGACGAGCACGCTCCCGACCCGGACGAGAAGATCGTCGTGGACGACGACGAGGCGGCTGCGGAGGATGCTCTGGGCCGCCGGTCGGTCGGCGCCTTGGTCGGGCTCGTGTTCCTCGCGCTCGTGGTCGCGGCGGTCGCGGTCGGGGTCGTGCTGCCCCTGCTCCTGTGGCCGGTCGGCTTGTGGATCGGCCTCCAGCGGCAGCCCGCCGAGATCGCGTCGCTCTGGTGGTTCGTGAGCCTCCGTGGGTGATCGCCGAGTGCTCTGCCTCGTGGTGCTGGGCCTCGCCCTCCTCACGGCGTGCAGCACGGGAACGACGGGCCCTCACGATGCGGACGACGGATGGACCCTCGAGGAGACCGGCGCGGTCGCCACGGAATTGATCGGCGGCCTCCAAGCCCAGATCGACCCGACGCGCGTGGCGAGCGGCGAGACCCAGGAGGACAGCGCGGCGGCGATCGGCGGCTCGGCGGGCGGCGCCGACGGCAGCATCCAGGAGTGGCGGGTGCTTCGGTACGTGAACCTCGTGCCGGACGCACCCCAGCTCGAGATCGCCGAGTCGGTGATCGACACCCGCGTCGCGGACGGCTGGACGTGGGTCTCGATCGGGAGACATCGAACGCGGGAGGCCGCTGGGTCACGTTGACCTCGGACGAGGACCGCTACGACGGCTTCGAGCTGACCGTGCAGGCCGGGGACGACGGCGCGTCGCCCGGGCAGAACTACGTCCTCCTCGGCGTCGTCGGACCGACGGTCGACGAGCCGCCCACGGTGAGGTCGCCCACCTCCATCGAAGACACCGGCCGACGTGCCGAAGACCTCGTCGACCGGGTGGTCGCGCTCGTCGAGACCGCACCCGCGGACTGAGCCGAGCCGCGCCTCCTCGGCTGCACGCCTGACAAGGGGGCGCATCGCGCCGCCGACTGGACGTCGCACCGCCGAAGTGGGCGGTGCGGCCTTCAGTCGGCGGTGCGATGCGGCGGCAGGGCGACGGGCAGGAGGCGCGGGTCGCGTCAGGGGCGCGAGTAGCGGTGCTCGGGGCGGCCGGTGGTGCCGTAGCTGAGCTTCATCGTGACGAGGCCGTCGGCGGCGAGCGCCGCGAGGTAGCGCTGGGCCGTCGCGCGAGAGACCCCGACCCGGGCGGCGACGTCCGCCGCCGAGAGCTCGAGCGGTGCGACGTCGGCCCCGCCGGCGGCACCGGCACCGGCACCGGCACCGGCCTCCGCGCCGAACTGCTCGAGCACCGCCTGCTCGGTCGCCGACCGCGACGGCGAGGCCGCCTTCGCCGCGTCGCCGGAATGGAGGATGCGCAGGGCCCGTTCGAGCGCCTCCTGGTCCACGGCCGTCCGCTCGTCGAGCACGTTGCGGTACCGCTGGTAGGCACGCAGCCGGTCGACGAGCGCGCCCGACGCGAAGGGCTTGATCAGGTAGCCCAGCGCCCCGCGCCGCAAGGCCTGCCGCACGGTCGTGGCATCCGACGCGGCGCTGAGCACGAACGCGTCGACGTCGACCTCGCGCAGCAGGTCGAGGCCGCTGCCGTCGGGCAGGTGCACGTCGAGCAGCAGCAGGTCGACGGACCGTTCGGCGAGGACGCGGCGCACCTCGGCGACCGTGCCGACGGCCGGCAGCGCCCGCAGGCCGGGCAGCTGCTCGACCTGGCGACGGTGCAGGTCGGCGACGTAGAGGGCGTCGTCGACCACGAGCACGGTGAAAACGGTCGTCACGGGGTGGTCCTCTCGGGGCTGCGGGGACTGCCGGTGCGCGGGTCGGCCCGGTCGTGCGGCGCGTCGGTGGACGAGGGGGCGCGGGCCGCCCCGGACGCGTCCGTCGCCACCGCCTCGCTCGAGACCGCACCCACGAGCTTCGCGCAGAACACCGCACCGTGCCCGGCACCGCCCGGCGAGCCGAGCCAGACGTCGCCGCCCCGGCGCCGGGCGATGTCGCGCGACAGCGGCAGCCCGAAGCCCAGACCGTGCACGCGTGCAGGGTCGGCCTCGACGTCGGCACCGTGCGGCCCGCGGTCGAACAGCTGCCCCGCGTCGGCGACGCCGTCCCCCGAGTCCATCACCGACAGGTGCAGGTCGGTGCCGTCGTCCAGCACCTCGACCTCGATCCAGGCGGGGGTGACGCGGCCGGCCACGGCGGCCCGCACCGCGTTGTCGACCAGGTTGCCGAGCACGGTCGTGACGTCGCCGGGCTCGACGACCGACCCCGTGACGAGCGTCTCGGGTCCGAGCTTCAGCAGCACGCCCCGTTCGGCCGCCTCGACGCCCTTCGCCCCGAGGAACGCCTGCAGGTACGGCTCGGTCAACCGGTCGGCGTGGGCGACGGGGTAGCGCAGCGGCCCGTGGTCGAGCACGTCGGCGAGGTAGGCGCGGGCCTGCTCGGAACGACCGAGCTCGAGCATCCCCGACAGGGCGTGCAACCGGTTGGCGAACTCGTGTCGCTGTGCGCGGAGGGCCGTGGTCATCGCGCCGACGGCGTCGAGCCGACGCGTCAGGGCCTCGACGGCCGTGCGGTCGCGCACCACCGCGACCCGGCCGAGGTCGACCCCGTCGCGCGACACCGGGCGCACGTCGACGAGCAGCACGTGGTGGTCGACCACGAGCGTCGTGCCGGTCGTGGGGCCGACCGGCGTTCCTGCCGGGATCGCCTCGACGTCGTCGAGCCGACCGCTCGAGCCGAGCAGCGCGACGAGCCCCTCCGGAAGGTCGAGCCCGTCGAGCGGCTCCCCCACCACGGCGCCCGCGTCGAGCCCCAGCAGTCGGGCGGCCTGGTCGTTGCACACCGTCACCACGCCCTCGCGCGACACCGCGAGCACGCCCTCGCCGACCCCGCCGAGCACGGCCTGCTGGTTCTGCACGAGGGTCGACAGTTCTTCCGGCTGCAGCCCGAGGGTCGCCCGGTCGAGCCGCCGACGGATCAGGACCGACGCGACGACGCCGAGCGCGAGGGCCAGCACGGCCACCCCGACGACGGGCAGGGCGTCCTGGACGAGCGTGTCGTAGACCCGGGCCGGCGCGTAGCCGACGCTGACCCCGCCCGCGACGCCCGCCGCGGGGCCGGCCCCCGCCGACGCCGCGCCGGCCGGGACGCCCGGCGCGTAGATCGGCACCTTCGCGCGGGCCGAGTCGCCGAGCGTGCCGCGCTCCCAGGCGACGACCTCCTCCCCGCGCAGGGCGGCGTCCGGGCTGGTGCTGACGCGCTCGCCGATGCGGGAGGGGTCCGGGGGCGCCAGCCGCACCCCGCGGTCGTCGGTCACGACGACGAAGAGCGCCCCGGTGCGCTGCTGGGCCGCGACCGCGGTGCGCTGCAGGGCTCCCCCGGCCAGCGCCTCCTGGTCGATCTCGGTGCCGTCGACGCTCAGCAGCGCGACCTGCTCGCGGACGTCGGCGTCGCTCGCGACGCTCTGCGCCACGGCGAGCGCCGTCGACTCGGCCTCGCGCGCCAGGCGCTGGACGGCGATCGTCGCGAAGACGGCGCTGGTCAGCAGCACGATGGCGGTGACGCCGGCGAGCTGCAGCAGCAGCCCCTCGGTGGCGAAACGCCGCTTCCGGAGGCGCGACGTCACCGCCAGCCCCGGCTCGCCTCGCGCCCCCGCCCGACGGCTCGCCTGCGTGCGGCGCCCCCGTGGTGAGCTGTGGGCGGTCACGTCGGCCGGGGTCCCGGGCGGGCCGGCCGCGCCCCGCGCCCCCGCGGGTCCCGGCCCGCCCGCCGGCCGCGCGCCGAGCGGCACGCTCCACCGCCCTCGCACCGCATTTCGTGCCCCGCCCCCCGACTAGTCGGGGTGCGGCGCACGACCTGCGGGGCCGTGGGCGGATCGGCCGGACGCTGCCTAGGCTCGGGCCATGACGACCGAGCCGCAGCCGCAGCCGCACCGGACCCGGGGCGGCCGGGTGAGACGTGTGGTCCCGCTGCGCACGGTGTTCCCGTGGTGGTTCCTGGCCGGGACGCTCGTCACGCTGGGCGTGGCGATCGTGCTCGAGACCGGCAGCGGCGGGGCGATCATGTGGGGGCCCGTCATCGGCCTCGAGATCCGGGACCGGTGGCAGCTCGCTGCCCGACGACAGGACGACGGCCTCCCGGTCGAGCGGCGTGACCTCGTCGGTCAGACCTGGTCGGAGCCGGTCATGGCCGTCGTCTTCACCATCGTCGCGGTCGGGCTCGGTCTGACACTCGCCCGGATCGTCTCGGGAGGCGCCCCGTGGATGCTTGTGGTCGGCCTGACGCTGCTGGCGCTCGGTGCGGCCGCCTTCGGGGCCTGTGCCCTCATGGTGCGGAGGCTGGCCCGCCGGGCCGCAGGGCCGCCCGCCGGGTGACGTCCCGCCACCACTGCACCGCCTCTCGTGCACCGCACCGCGTTTGGTCGCGGTGTCGTGCACGGAACGCGGTGTCGTGCACGGAACGCGGTGTCGTGCCGGGGCCAGGTGCGGGTCGGGTCGGGTCGGGTCGGGTCGGCAGGCGACGGACCAGGAGGCGCGGCCCCCTTGAGCAGAACGCGCAGAACGGTGCCAACGCGCGATAGTCGGCCAATGCGCACAAGCGCGACGCGGGTCGGGAGGCGCGGCTAGCGTGCCCGGACACACGAACCGGACGAAGGAGTCCTGATGCTCGTCATCCTCGGTTATCTGATGATCGCCACCTTCATGGTGCTGATCATGACCAAGCGGCTCTCGCCGATGCTCGCCCTGATCATGGTGCCGACCATCTTCGGCCTGTTCGCGGGGGCCGGCCTCGGCATCGGCGACATGGTGATCGAGGCGATCGGCGACCTGGCCCCGACCGCGGCGTTGCTGATGTTCGCGATCATGTACTTCGGGCTGATGATCGACGTCGGGCTGTTCGACCCGCTCGTGCGCTTCATCCTCCGCGTCACCGGCAACGACCCCGCGAAGATCGTGCTCGGTACGGCACTGCTGGCCGGGGCCGTCTCGCTCGACGGCGACGGGTCGACCACGTTCATCGTGACGACCGCCGCCATGCTGCCGATCTACCTCAAGCTCGGCATGAGCCCGGTCGTGCTGACCTGCGTCGCGGGCCTCGCCAACGGCACGCTCAACATCGTCCCCTGGGGTGGGCCGACCGTGCGCGCCGCCGCCGCACTCAACGTCGCGCCGTCCGACATCTTCGTGCCGCTCGTGCCGTCGCTCATCACGGGCCTCGTCATCGTGTTCGTGTTCGCCTGGCTGATGGGCCTGCGCGAGCGCCGCCGCCTCGGCACGGTCGAACTCGGCGGATCGGTGCTGGCCGCCGCGGCCGAGAAGATGTCCCCCCTGTCACGCGAGCTGGCCACGGCCGCCCGCGGTGGCGGACCGGGCAAGGCGGGCGTCGGCGTGTCGATGTTCACCAGCCCCACGGTCGCCCTGGGCCTGCGCGGCGGTCGCGCCGACGGCAGCCGGGCGGACGCCCCCGGCGAGCGCGCGGTCGACAACCCCGGCGGCACCGGCGGCAGCGAGAACGGCACGCCGATGAGCGGCACCCTGGCCGACACCATGCTCGACCCCACCCGCGAGACCCTGCGCCCCAAGCTGATCTGGTTCAACTTCGCGCTGACCGTCGTGGTGATGGTGCTGCTCGTGCTCGACCTCTTCCCCCTGGCCTACGTGTTCATGGTCGGCGTCGCGGTCGCCCTGCTGATCAACTTCCCGAAGGTGAAGCAGCAGTCGGCCGAGATCGTCGCCCACGCGCCGAGCATCGTCGGCGTCGTCTCGATGGTCTTCGCCGCCGGCGTGCTGATCGGCGTCCTCAACGGCACGGGCATGGTCGACGCCATGGCGCAGTGGCTCGTGCAGGTGATCCCGAACGAGATGGGCCCGTACCTGGCCGTCATCACGGGGTTGCTCAGCCTGCCGCTCACCTTCTTCATGAGCAACGACGCGTTCTACTTCGGCATCCTGCCCGTGCTCGCCCAGAGCGCCGCGGCGTTCGGCATCGAGCCGGTCGAGATGGCCCGGGCCTCGGTGATCGGCCAGCCCGTGCACCTGCAGAGCCCGCTCGTACCGGCGATCCTGCTGCTGGTCAGCCTCGCGAACGTCAACCTCGGCGACCACCACAAGAAGGTCCTCTGGCGGGCGGCCGTCGTCTCGGTCGTGATGCTCGTCGTCGCCGTCGTCGTCGGGGTCATCCCCTTCGGCTGAGGCTCCGGCCGGGCCGGGCCGTGCTCTGCCTCAGCCGGTGGCGTCGAGGTAGACCGGGCGCGAGGGCTCGTGCGAGGCCTCGACGGTGCGGACGGCGCCGAGGTGCTGCAGCACGGCGGCCCGGGCGGCCTCGAGGCGGCCGATGACGCCGCGCTGGCGCTCGGCCAACGAGGAGGCGCGGGTCGCCAGGTCCTGCGGCAACGGGCCCAGCCCCGTGGGGGGCGTCCAGCGTCGAGGCGGGGTCGCCGCCGTCGAGGTCGCCGTGTCGGCGTCCCCTGCGGGAAGCGAGGCGTCCGCCTCGGCGACCAGCGCCTCCAGCTCGTCCAGGGCCGCGCGCCAGGCGGCGTGCGTCCGCTCGGTCCTAGGCGACACCGAAGCCTCCGGCCAGGCCCGGGACGGTCGAGGCGGCACCGGCCTGCAGCGAGGCCGCGGCCTCGTGCCAGGCCTGGCGCAGCGGCTCGAGCAGCCCGGTGACCTCGCGGGTCTGCGCGACGTCCCGGTGCACGTTGGCGTTGACCAGGGCGGTCGACGTGTAGGTGTACAGGGCGAGCAGGCCCTCGCCGCCGTCCCAGACGTCGATCTTGAGCGACGACGACAGCTCGGCGATGATCGCCTGGGCGTGCAGCAACTGCTCGGAGGCGGTGCCCCAGTCGGCGGCGACCTGCGCGGCCTCGGCGCGTGACAGGTCGAGCATGAGGCGGTCGTAGAGCATCGTGACCAGCTGCACGGGCGTCGCGGACAACACGGCGTCGCTCGTGTACTGGGCGCGCTGCTTCTGCACGACGGCCGAGGGGCCGGCCGAGGCCGCGGCGAAGGCGGCGAACGAGGTGGCGTCCATCAGCTGCTGCTCGACGAGAGGCTGGCGAGCTGGCCGGTGATGTAGCTCTGCTGGGCGGTCAGCGCACTGAGCGAGACCTCGAGGGCCGAGTAGGTCTTCTGCAGGTTCGCCCGGCGGGACGCCAGGCGGTCGTCCCACTCGCTGACACGGTCGGTGAGGTCTCTGACGACCGACTGCTGACCGGTGATGACCTTCGTCAGCGAGCCGTCGAACTTGTCCGAGACGGCCGTGGACGTCGAAGCCACCCGCGCGGCGATCGCACTCATCGTCGCCTGCACCTTGTCGGGGTCGGCGGCGAGGGCGGCTGCGAACTTCGTGACGTCGACCGCGAACTGGCCGGTCTTCGCGTCGATCGAGATGCCGATGGTGCTCGGCGACTGACCGTCGACAGGACTGAGCACGGCATCGGTCAGGCGCTGCGTGATGCCGCGAGTGGTCGAGTTGCCGCCGAAGACGCCGGCGGTGACGGTCGTCGTCCCCGTCGCGCTGGTCGAGGTCGTGGCCGCGCTCTTGGTGCTGATCAGGCCCAGGGCGGCGTTGACACCGGCGATCAGGTCGGTCGCGACCTTGGTGGCGGCCGTCGCGTCGCGGGCGATCGAGAGGTGGACGGGTGCGGTGGTCACGGCGGAGACCGTGACCGAGACACCCGGCAGCACGTCGGTGAACGTGTTGCTGCTGCTGGTGACGACCTGCTCGGCCGCCGTTCCCGCCCACAGCGTGATCGAGGCGTCACGAGCCTGCGAGATCACGGCGGCACCGGGCTGGGCGATCAGGTCGGGCGCGGTGCCGGCGTCGACGTCGGCGGCCGTGCCGCGGTAGACGTCGAACCCGCCCTCGGCGCCGCTCTTCTCGCTCGAGAGCTGGAGGCGGTACTGCACGGCGCCCGAGGCGTCCTTGCCCGAGGCGACCTTGACGGCCGTGACGCCGGCGGTGGAGGCGTTGATCGCGGTCACGACGTCGTCGAGGGACGAGGAGGCGGCGGTCACCTCGGTCGTGACCCCGGCGGCCGAGACGAAGGTCAGGGTGGGGGGCGAGTCGGGCCAGGCGGTCATGGCCGCGGTCACGGCGGTCTTCGACGAGGCTGTCGCCCCGACCACGAGGTCGACCGATCCGGAGACGGCCCCGGCCGCGGTGGTCGCCGTCACCGCCGTCGAGCTGCTGGTCGGGGTGAACAGCGAGAGCGACCCGGGCTTGGCGGCCGAGGTCGCGAGCGTCGCCAGGTCGGCGATCTTGGTGTTCAGACCCTGCAGGGCCGTGACGAGCGTCTGGCCGACGGTGGCCTTGTTCTTCAGGATCGTCTGCGGCACGGCCTCGGACTGCATCAACGTGTTGATGAGCGTCGTGGTGTCGAGCCCGCTGACGAGACCGTCGATGCCGAGCGAGGCCATCTGGTGCTCCTGTCGAGGGTGTGGATGCGGCGGTGATGTCGGGACGGGTCGGGTGGGGGCAGATCGAGTGCGTGGGGGCGACGCGACCAGGGCGGTCGTGGCGAGACCGGGTGGAGCGAGGGCGCAGGATCAGCTGCGACCTCGGCACCACCCGGTCTCGGACCGCGGTGAAGCGACGGGTCAGGCCCGAGCTGGGAGCACGGGACCCTCCTCGGCTAGGACTAGCGGAGGAGCGACAGCACGCCCTGGCTGCTCTGGTTCGCCTGGGCCAGCATCGCGGTGCCGGCCTGGCTGAGCACGTTGGAGCGCGTGTACTTGACCATCTCTTCGGCCATGTCGACGTCGCGGATGCGCGACTGGGCCGCCGTGAGGTTCTCCTTCGCGACGTTGGTCGACGCGATGGAGTGCTCGAAGCGGTTCTGCACGGCACCCAGCTCGGAACGGGCCGACGACACGTCCTTGATCTGGGTGTCGATGGCGGCGATCGACGTGAGGGCGTTGGCCGACGAGTCGAACGTGAGCGCCTTGACGGCGGTGGCGACGGCCGTGATGTCGGTCAGCTGCACCGAGATCTGGTCGTTGGCCGCGGTCGAGCCGGCACCGACCTGGAACGTCAGGCTACCGGTGCTGTTCAGCAGGTCGATGCCGTTGAAGTTGGTCGAGTTGCCGATGCGGGTCAGTTCGTCGCCGAGGGCCGTGACCTCGGTCTGGATCGCCGTGCGGGCATCCGCGTTGTTCGAGTCGTTGCCCGACTGGACGGCGAGGTCGCGGACACGCTGGAGGATCGAGTGGACCTCGGTGAGGCCACCTTCAGCGGTCTGGACGACCGAGATGCCGTCCTGGGCGTTGCGTGCGGCGACGGTCAGTCCGCCGACCTGCGAACGCAGGCCCTCGGAGATCGCGAGGCCGGCCGCGTCGTCAGCGGCACGGTTGATGCGGAGACCCGACGAGAGCTTCTCGAGGCTCTTCGACAGGTCGTTCTGCGTGGCGTTCAGGTTGCGGTACGTGTTGTTGGCCGCGAGGTTGGTGTTGATCTGCATACCCATGGTGTTCTCCTCCGTGACTGGGTGGTGTTCGTCGGCCCATCCGTGGGCTGACACCGGTGACTGTCGACCGGTCGACCGCGACTGTTAGGTGAATCGCAGAAGTTTCTGACGCGGTCTCAGACCGCGGTGCTGACGCTGGTGGCGTCGGGCTCGCGCATGGCGCGGGCGACGCCGACGGCGGCGTTCGTCGCGACGCGCGACAGGTACGCGCTGCGTCGGGCCGGCGCCGTCTTCGAGACCGGCGTGAACTCGGCGTCCGGGTCGTCCGCGTAGTGCGACTCGAGGGCGTCGCGCAGCAGGCGGACCGCCTCGGTGCGCTGCTGCGACACCGCCGAGTGGGTGATGCCGAGCTCGTCGGCGATCTCGGTGACCGTGCGGTCGCCGAAGTAGACGCCCTCGACGATGAGGCGCATGCGCTCGGGCAGGGCCTCGACCGCGGCGGCGACGTAGCGGCTGCGCTCCGAGACCAGCAGGTTCTCCTCGGGCAGCGGCAGGTCGGCGGCGAGGTGGTCGGCGACGGTGTCGTCGAGGGCCGAGACCGTGCGGGCCGCGTCGGTCAGCGCACCGGCGGCCGTCTGGCGGTCGACGCCGAGGGCACCGGCGATCTCGTCCACGCTCGGGGCGCGTCCCAGGGTCGCGGTGAGCGCCTCCTGGACGGCGAGGGTCTCCTTGATGCGCTTGCGCGTGCCACGGCTGGCCCAGTCGCCCGAGCGCATGTCGTCGGCGAAGGCGCCGACGATGCGGGTGCGGGCGTAGGCGCCGAACGGGATGCCGAGGGTGGGGTCGAAGGCGTCGGCGGCCTGGACGAGGGCGACGGCACCGACCGAGGCGAGGTCGTCACGCGACAGGTGGGTGGCGCGGGCGCACACCTCCGAGACGAGGTACCCGACCAACGGCAGGTTCTCCACCACCATGGCGTTGCGTTCGGTGCGGTTCATCGCGACTCCCAGTGCGAAGGGGACCTCTGTGGTCCGGTGACGGTGACTCCGGGCGCGACGAACGGCCCTCTGATCAGGGCACGTCGACAGGGTTCGCCGAGGAGGCGCGGGTCGCCCGGACAGGTAGGGGCGGGACCGCGGATGGTGCGCTGCGACCGACCCGTCGGGGGCCCGTCGCTGCTCTGCAACGCTACCGAGCAGGAGGGGGGCGGCGGCAGGTCGGGACTGCCCCCAGTGCGGGGGAACGGCCGTCATCCCTTCGGGGGACACACCCCGTGCCCCCACCCCCGGACTGGGTCCGAACGCCCCTGGCTTCGACCACTCCTTTGAGGCTAGGAGCACGGTTCGGGGCCGGTGACTAACGTGCCCCGCGCCTCCGCCGATAGTCCCCGGTGCAGAGGACGTCAGGCACTCCTCGCCGACGACCGACGAACCCGACGCACCGGCGCAACCGACCGAGGAGGCCCCCATGGGCGCGAACGAACTCTCCGCGCTGCTCTGGCGAGAGCGAGAGCTGCTCGAGCTGCTGACCTTCAAGCTCGAGGAAGAGCAGCTGCTGCTCACCGCGGGACGCAGCCGCTGGATCGACCACGCCACGCGTGAGGTCGAGCAGGTGCTCGGACGCCTGCGGTCGGCGGGCCTCGAGCGCAGCGTCGAGGTGTCGGCCGTCGCCCGCGAGTGGGGCACAGACGAGGAGGCCCCGCTGCGCGAGATCATCGCCGCGGCCCCGGCCGGCCCCTGGGGCGAGATCTTCACCGCCCACCTGCGCGCCATGACCGAGCTGACCGGCCGCATCGCGCAGCTGCGCGACGAGAACGAACGCTTCCTCCGGGCCGCCGCCCGCGCCACGCAGGAGACGTTGGCCACCGCGTCGACCGGCCCCGCGACCGCGACGTACGACGCGACCGGCCAGACCGGTCACGCGAACTCGGCCAGCGCCTCCGGCGGTCACCTCTTCGACGGGCGGCTCTGACGTGGCGAGCACCTTCGGCAGCCTGAACACGGCCTACCGCGGGCTGACCGCGGCCCGGACCGGGCTCGACGTGGTCGGCCAGAACATCGCCAACGTCAACACCGAGGGCTACACGCGCCAACGGGTCACCCAGTCCTCGATCGAGTCCGCGACCCGCGTGGGCCTGTTCTCTAGCGGCGTCCAGCCCGGACAGGGCGTGTCGGTCGACGGCATCGCCCGCATCGGCGACCGGTTCGCCGACGCGCAGGTGCGCGGCGCCGCCGGGGCCGCCGGCTACCAGGGCGTCCGCGCCTCGGTCCCCGCCGCCCTCGAGTCCTCCCTGAACGAGCCGAGCACCACCGGCATCGCCTCGCAGCTGACGAAGTTCTGGTCGGGCTGGCAGGACCTCTCGAACAATCCGTCGTCCGCCGCGCCCGCGGCCGTGCTGCTCGGACAGGCGAACACGATCGCCCAGACCCTCTCGACCGGCTACAAGGCCGTGGACGACCAGTGGACCTCGCAGCGTCAGCAGCTCGACGGCCTCGCCTCGCAGCTCAACTCGGCCGCGACCCAGGTCGCCGACCTGAACGTGCGCATCCGCACCGCGACCCAGCAGGGCGTCAGCACCAACGAGCTGGTGGACGCGCGCTCGGCCCTCACCGAGAAGATCGCGACGCTCGCCGGAGGCACGGTGCGCGACAACGCGGACGGCACGGTCGACGTCCTGGTCGGCGGCAACGCCCTGGTGTCGGGCGACTCGGCCCGGCAGGTGAAGGTGACCGGCGACTACACCCTGGCCACCGCCTCCTCGGGGGTCTCCCTCGAGTGGACCCACCGCGCCGGCGACCCCATCTCGCTCGACGGCGGCAGCATCGCCGGCTCGTTGTCGGTGCTCGCCCCGGCCACGGCCGGCGGAACCGGCGGCGTGCTGGCCGAGGCCGCGGCCAGCTACGACGCCCTCGCGACGCAGCTCGCCGACCAGGTCAACGCGGTGCACGCGACCGGGACGACGGCCGACGGCACCACGGGCCACGACTTCTTCGGCTTCACCGCCGGGGTGTCCGCCGCCCGCGGTCTCACCGTGCTGCCGACCGGCGCGTCGACCATCGCTTCGGGCAACGGCACGGGCGGGGCCCTCGACGGCTCGGTCGCCCGGGCCGTCGGCCAGATCGGCCTGTCGGTCGGTTCGCCCGACCGCACCTGGGGCTCGATCGTCAGCACGATCGGGGCGACGGCCCGCACCGAGGCCGACCGCTCGACCCTCACCGACCTCGCGGCGACGTCCGCCAAGGGCCGCCAGCTCTCGACCGCCGGGGTCAGCCTCGACGAGGAGAACGTCAACCTGCTCACCTATCAGCACGCCTACCAAGGCGCGGCCCGGGTCATGACCGCGATCGACGAGATGCTCGACACGTTGATCAACGGCATGGGACGGGTCGGGAGGTAACCGATGATCACCCGCACCACGAACCAGATGGCGATGCTCACCGCGCAGCGCAACCTGCAGACCAGCTCGTACCGGGTCGACCAGGCCCAGCAGCGCGCGTCGACCCTCGACCGCATCGCGAAGCCGTCGGACGATCCGGCCGGCACGGCGGACGCGCTGCGGGTCAAGGCCGAGCAAGCGGCGAACGTGCAGTTCTCCCGCAACGTCGGCGACGGCGACGGGTGGCTCTCGCTGGCCGACTCGGCGCTGTCGTCCACCGACGACGTGCTCAAGAAGGTGCGCGACCTCACGGTGCAGGGCGCCAACACCGGCGCGCTGTCACAACCCGCGCTCGACGCCATCGCGACCGAGATCGACGGTCTCAAGGCCGACCTGCTCGCCGTGGCGAACACCTCGTACAACGGCCGCAGCGTCTTCGCCGGCACGTCGGACGCGGGCGTCGCCTTCCGCCCCGACTTCAGCTACACCGGCACCCCGGGCTCGTCGGTCACCCGCCAGATCGGCGTCGAGACCACCGTGCGCGTCGACGCCGACGGGGCCACCGCCTTCGGCACCGGTGCCGACTCGGTCTTCAGCATGCTCGACCGCATCAGCAGCGACCTGCGGGCCGGCGTGAACGTCGGGACGCGGCTCACCGAGGTCGACGCCCGGTTGACGGCCGTCCGCGGCGTACAGTCCGACATCGGGGCACGACAGTCCCAGATCCAGAGAGCCGAGGACACCCTCTTGGACACGAAGACCACGCTCGAGGCGCAGCGCGCCGGCATCATGGACCTCGATCTCGGCCAGGCCGTGCTCGACCTGCAGATGCAGAACACCTCCTACCAGGCAGCCCTCGCGGTCACCGCCAAGGTGCTGCAGCCCACGCTGATGGACTTCCTCCGATGAGCGCGAACGCCGCCCGCGAGGTCGCGGGCTCCGTCGTGACGTTCGTCGCGCCTCCGTTCGGTCTCGAACCGCTGACCGACTTCTCGCTCGAGCGCATCGACGGCGCGCCCGGGCTCTTCGCCCTGCGGGCGAGCGGGTCCGAGGTGCGGCTGTTCGTGCTCGACGCGTCCGTGCACCTGCCCGACTACTCGCCCGTCGTGTCGGACGACCAGTCCGCCACCCTCGACCTGCAGGACGCCGCCGAGGCCCTGCTGCTCGTCGTCGCGACGCCCGCGTCGACCGGCATGACGGTGAACCTGCTCGCGCCGATCGTGGTCAACGTGCGCACCGGAGCGGGTGCCCAGTTGATCCTCGAGGGCCAGGACTGGCCGCTGCGCGCCGAGCTGAACCCGCGCGCGTAGGCCCGGATCGCGGCTGGGCACCGTCCCGGCTCGCGGCCGGGCAGCGGCTCGCCGCGGCGGGCACCGCCACCCCGCGCGGGTGGGCCCGGCTGCGAAGGCGGTCACGGTGTGGTGACGACCGGTGCGGGCGTCGCGGGCATCGGCTTGCCTGGGACGCAGGAGGCGCGATCATGATCACGACACCCCGCACCACACGGCACCGGCTCGCCGTCGGCACGATGGCGGCGGTCACCGCCGTCCTGCTCGTGGGCTGCACCGCCGGGGCCGACACCTCGGGTTCGGGCGGCCGGGCCGCCACCCGCCCGGCGTCCGAGACCCCGACCGACCCGACCGCCGCCGCCGGCCCGGGTCCGGTCGCCCCGACCAGCGACGCGCCCGCCGTCCCCGTCGCGGCCGACGCCGAACCGACCGACGTCGCCACCGACCTGGCCGCCCCCTGGTCGGTCGTGCGACTCGACACCGGGTCGTCGTTCGTCAGCCTGCGTGACACCGGCACCGTGCTCGAGTTGCTCGCCGACGGCAGCACCCGCGAGGCCGGCACGATCGGCGGGGGCGTGCACGCGGGCGAGGGCGGACTGCTCGGCCTGGCCGTGCCCGCCGGGGCGCCGCCGTCCCCCGCCGCCTACGCCACGCCCGCCGGCGACAACCGCGTGGGGCGCGCGCCCGTCACGGGGGAGGCCGGCTCCTACGGCCTGGGCGAGCAGGAGGCCGTCATCACCGGCATCCCGAAGGCGAGCAACCACGACGGCGGCCGCATCGCGTTCGGCCCGGACGGGCTGCTCTACGTGACGACGGGCGACGCGAACCAGCGGCCGAACGCCCAGGACCCCGGGTCGCTCGGCGGCAAGGTGCTGCGCGCGACCCCGGTCGGCGGCGTGCCCGACGACAACCCGACGCCCGGGTCGCTCGTCTACTCGCTCGGCCACCGCAACCCGCAGGGCATCGCCTGGGACGCCACCGGTGCCGCCTGGGCGGCCGAGTTCGGGCAGAACACCTACGACGAGCTCAACGCCCTCGAGCCCGGGGCGAACTACGGCTGGCCCGAGGTCGAGGGACGCGGCGAGGTCGCCGGCTTCTCGAACCCGGTGCTGCAATGGTCCACCGACGACGCCAGCCCGAGCGGCCTCACGGCGGTCGGCACGACGCTGTACCTGGCCGGGCTCGGCGGCGAGAAGCTGTTCGAGATCCAGGTGGCGCCCGGCTCCGAGGCCGTGCCGACCGAGCTCTTCTCCGGAGACCGGTCGCTCGGCCGCATCCGCGACGTCCTCCCCGGTCCCGGCGGCACCCTCTGGATCGTGACGAACAACACCGACGGACGCGGCACGCCGAGCGCCGGCGACGACCGCATCGTCAGCGTCCCGCTCACCGCCGTCCCCTGACCCGGCGGGCGACCCGCGCCTCCTCCGCCCTCGCCCTGCCCTGCCCTCCTCTTGCCGTTGCCGCCTCCGCTGTTTCTCCTGTGCAAATCGCGACAGCCGGAGGGCGACACGCCGGTCGACCGGCACGATCGCGTGGCGGGATGCGCCCACGTGTCGGGATGTGCACACGACGGGAGGAGGCGCGGGGCGGGTTCGGCACGCACCCGCGGAGGCGCGGGTCGGGGTCGGCTCGCACCCCGCGGAGGCGCGGGGCGGGGTCGGCCGCACCCCGAGGAGGCGCGGGTCGACTTCTCCCCACGGCCCCGTGACACTCGCTCACACGCTGCGCGCCGCGCGGCCCGTTCGGGGGCCGGGCGGTTACCCTCGTACTCGATGAGCCAGCACGACCGACCCGCCACGACAGCACCCGGCAGCGCCCGCCCCCAGACCGTGCCGCCCGGGTTCGCCGCCCCCGCCGTGCCCGGCACCGGCGGGGCCCGCGGGTTCGCCCCCCCCCACCCCCGCCCGGCCGGCCCCCCCGCCCCCGAGGCCCCCCCCGCCCCCCCCGGCCCGAGCCGCAGCACCGCAGCCCTCGGTGAGCGCGCCGACCTGTTGCGCCTGCTCGGCCGCCTCGACGAGGCCCTCGCCATCGCCGAGGAGGCCTTCCGCCTGGCGCACTTCACCGGCGACCGGGCTGACTCGACGGCCGCCCGCATCCGACGGGCGCACATCTTCCGCGAGCAGGGCAAGCTCGACCGCGCCCTGAACGACCTGCCCCCCAGCCGCATCACGGCCGCCACCGAAGAGTGGCGCGAGCTCGAGGCCGCCGCCGCCGAACTCGAGGGCTACACGCTGTACGACCTCGGCCGCAACGAAGAGGCTCGCGAGACGCTGGCCAAGGCACTCGAGGCGTACGAGGCGTCGGGCGCTCCGCGCGACCGTACGAACGGGCTGCGCGTCGCGATCGAGGGCGTCATGCGCGCCTACCTGAGCGACACGGGCCCGCAGCCACGGATCGAGGCCCCGGCCGTGGGTGACACGAACCCGGTGCCGGTCCAGCCCTTGACGTCGGCGCCGCCGGTCTCGCCCGCGGCCCCGGCCCGGACCCAGGTGCCCCGCTTCGACGGCATCGCCGCGCTCTACGGCGGGGCCCCCCCCCCCCCCCCCCCCCCCCCCCCCCCCCCCCCGCCCGCGTCTGCTCCCGCTCCTGCTTCCGCCCCCGAGGTGCCGCAGAGCACCGAGGCCACGGCCGCCGACGCCGACGCCGACGGAGGCGCGGTGCCGGTCCGTCAACCCATCGACGCCGCGCGCACCGCCGCGATCAGCTTCGACCCCGAGTCGATGCCCGACGAGGCCGCCGCGTCGCCGGTGGCCGCGGCCGCCGCCGCCCGGGCCGAGAAGGTCGCCGCGACCGCTCCTGCCGCACCGCGCGACGGTGGCCTCTGGGGCAAGATCAGCCACCTCGCCGAGCGTGCCGCGGGTCGCCGCGGCCGCGACTCCGACGAGTTCGACGCCGAGCGACGTGGTGACGACGAGGGACGCGCGACCGAGCGGCCCCGCACGGGCGGCACCGGCGTGACCGGGGTCGTCGACGGCCTCCCGCGCGACGACGAGCCCACCACCTGGCCGTTCCCGCGGCGCTGACCCGCGCCTCCTGACCTCGACGTGGCCGACCTCGACCGGGTGCGGCGCTGGGCCGCCGCGCTCATCGACCTGCACCTCGACCCCGCCGTGTGGACCTTCGGCTTCGACAACGCCAAGACCCGCGCGGGCCTGTGCAACTACACGACCAAGCGCATCACGGTCTCGCGGCACCTCGCCGGCCGCTACGACGACGACGAGATCCACCAGGTGCTGCTGCACGAGGTCGCCCACGCCCTCGCAGGCTCCCGCGCCGGTCACGGTCCCCGGTGGAAGGCCGTCGCGACCGACCTGGGCTACGTCGGCTCACGCCTGCACGACGGAGCCATCGCCAGCGAACTCGCCCCGTGGGTCGGGGTCTGCCCCGCGGGGCACGAGCACTACCGCTACCGGCAGCCGGCGCGACCGCTCGCCTGTGGGCGGTGCTCGCGTCGGTACGACCCGGCCCACCTGATCACCTGGACCAAGCGCGAGGTCTGACGCCGCGCCTCCCGGGCCCGGTCCGGGAGACAGGAGGGCCTGCAGGAGGCGCGTAACCGGTTAGGGTGGTCAGGTGCAGACCGGACAGTGGCTCAGATCCGACACCGACACCCGGTGGTTCTTCGACTCGGGGGCGCTCAGCCTCGACTTCGCCTACCTCGGCGGGTTCCGTGCCGGGTCGCGCTTCGGCCCGGAGTCGGGCCTCGACCTGCCCGCCGACGGGTCGACCCCGTGGGACGGCCTGCTGCTGCCCGCCGACCTCGACGACTGGATCGGCGAACGCTTCGACGGCATCGCGGGTTCCGCCGCGGACCGTGAGCTCGCCGACGCCCGGGGCCTGCGCGACGCGATCGCCCGGCTCGCGGTGGCCGCGGCCGACGGCACCTCGACCGACCCCGACGACGTCGACACGCTCAACCTGTTCGCGGCGCTGCCCGACGTGCCGCCGTCGCTCGAGGGCGGCCGACGCCAGGCCGGGGCAGGGCGTCTACGGCTCGGGCAGGCGATGGCGTCGGTGGCGCGCGACGCGGTGACCCTCTTCACGACCGTCGGCTTCGGAGGCGGACCGGACTCGCGCCTCCGTCGGTGCACGAACGGGGCGTGCGGGCTCGTCTTCTTCGACGAGTCGCGCGCCGGCAGCCGTCGCTGGTGCTCGATGCAACGGTGCGGCAACCGCGCCAAGGTGCGGGCGCACCGTGCCCGGGCCGCCCGCGCCTGACGCCGCCACGAAGTGGACAACCCGCCACCTGATCGCGTGGCGGGTTGTTCACTTCGTGGCGGCGTGAGCGGTGCGGCCCCGCATGGGCGGCCCGAGCACGGAGGCGACGGTCGACGAGCAGTCAGTCGGCGTCCGGTCAGTCGACGACCGAGACGTCCTTCCAGAAGGCGACGTAGCCCGAGTAGTCCTTGCCGACGCGGTCGAACGAGGTCGGGATCGGCGTCGGGTAGCTCCAGGCGCGGTCCTGCAGCAGGTCGTCGCCCGACTTGACGCTGAAGTACTGGGTGTCGCCCTTCCACGGGCAGTGGTACTGGGTGGGGCTCTCGGTCAGCAGGTCGGCGTTGACGCTGGCGGGCGGGAAGTACCAGTTGCCCTCGATCGAGATCAGCTCGTCTTTCGGGGCCTCGGCGACGACGGTTCCGTCGGTGAGCACTGCCTTCATGGTTCCTCCTGCGGGTCGGGGCGACGTTCGGGTCGCTCTGGCCGCAACGCTACGCCGAGGGGATGAATTCCTCGCGGGAGCCCGCCCGGACGACGGCGACGACCGCCGCCGCCGCCGCCGAGGACGAGGAGGCGCGGGCCGCGTCGACCACGTCGCCCCGGTCGGTCGCGACCAGCTCGGCCGCCGAGGCCGAGGCCGTCAGCAGGTGCGACGAAGCCCGGGCGAGCGCCCCGGCGGCGGCGCAGGCGACGGCCGCCTCGGGTGACGAGAAGTCGATGCCGACCCCGGCGAGCGCGTCGACCACGGCTCCGGCAGCGAGCTGGTCCTCGACGGCGGGCCGGAACCCGTCGGCCTCGACCGCCCCCGCGGCGACGATCGCGACGAGGGCGCGGTCGCCCTGTCGGGTCTGACGCTCGGCCACGTGCCGGGCCACCTCGGCCGCGGCCCCGGCGCCGGTGACGACGAGGACGTCGGCCCCGCTCGCCACCTCGGGCAGCGCGGCGACGACGCGCACGGTATCGTCCCGCGTCAGGGTGCCGTGCCCGTCGAGGACGTCGACCACGACGACGACGTGCGCCCCGGGTGCGATGCGGGCGGCTCCGGCCACGCCGTGGTCGAGCCTCACCTGGTACTTCTGCTGGCCGTGCGAACTCATCGGACCAGCGTAGGCAGCCGCAGTCGGACGTCGTCCGTGCGTGACGCGGCGTGACATGCGATCAGGCGGCGGGAGTTGGATCGGGGCATGCACGTGCAGCTCAGACTCCGCCTCGCCTGCCCCGTCGACGTCGCGACCGACGCCCTGCGTGACCCCCAGGTGATGGTCGCCGTGACGAAGCCGCTGGTCGTCTACCGGTCCGAGTCGCCGTCGGGCTTCCCCGACCGCTGGACCGAGGAGGCGCATCCGGTGTCGGCGAGCATCCTCGGCGTCCTGCCGCTCGGCAGCACGCACGTCGACCTCGACTGGCACGAACGGGACGGTGCGTGGATCCAGCGCGACACCGGTCGTGGCACGAGCGGCCAGTTCGCCCGCATGCGCATCAACCACCGCATGGCCGTCGCGCCGGACGGGTCGGGGCACACGCTGCTGCGCGACCGGCTCGAGTTCCACGCCGGGCCGTTGGGCCTGCTGCTCTGGCCCGGACTCTGGGCGACCTGGCAGTGGCGCGCGCTGCGCATGAAGGCTCTGGCCCCGACCTGGCGCGGGGCGCCGACCCACCCGAAGCACGTCTGATCTCGGCACCGGCATCGAGCCGGCCCCGCAGCCGCGTCAGCCCCAGAACCCTGCATGCACGGCCGAGGCCTCGGCGAACAGGGCCGGCCCCGACACGGACACCGCGCCTCCCCCACGGGCGAAGACCTCGCGGCAGGGCAGGTCGAGCGTCGACTCGCCCTCTTGCTCGGTGACCATGCCGAGCAGCTGTCGTTCGGCGAGCGCGTAGACGACCCGACCGATGCCGGCCCAGTGGATCGCTCCGGCACACATCGCGCACGGTTCGGTGCTCGTGTAGAGGGTCGCGGCCTTGAGCGTCGGCTTGTCGAACCGCTGCGCGACGAGACGGACGAGGTTCGTCTCGGCGTGGCCCGTCGGATCGCCCTCGGTGACGACCGTGTTCTCGGCCTCGACGACGTCCCCGTCGGCCGTGAGCAGCAGGGAGCCGAAGGGATGGTTGCCGTGGTCGCGAGCCTGCTGCGCGACCGCGATCGCCCGGTGCAGCTGCGCGAGGTCGGCCGGGGTGACGGTGGGGTCGGTGGTCGTGGTGTCGGTCGTCATGGGGCGAGCGTAGCCAGGGGGCACCGTCCGCCGCGGCCGGGACGGCGAGCTGTGGACGGGCGACCCGCCTGTGAGGGAGCCACGGGCGGCGGGGCGACCGCCTGCGTACGGTGGCAGGGGTGACCGACCCGACCCGCGCCTCCTCGTCCACCGGCGAGAACACCCCCGACGCCAGCGCCAGCGCCGACGCCTCTGCCGAGACCACCGCCCCGAAGCCCGCGACGACCCCCGCCCAGGGCGCGCTCGACATCGCGTCGTGGCGGCGGACGATCCACGGGCTCTACCGTGACGTGCGCGAGGCGACCGACCTGGCGGCGGCCCACGACCTGTGGCGACGCACCCGCGACGAGCTGTTCTCGACGCACCCCTCGACCCCCCTGCTGCCCGAGGACCGCCCCGACTTCACCGGCCTGCCGACGAAGCCGTACGACCCGGCCTGGCGCTTCGAGGTGGCGGTCGAGCCGGCCGAACCGCGCCGCATGGTGGTCGAGACCGGCACCGACGGCGACGTGCTCTTCGACCTCGTCGGCGTGGTCGACGTGCCCGGCGTCGGCAGCCTCGACGTGTGGAAGCTGGCGCAGTACGCGGGCGGCCTGTTCATCCCGATCAAGGACGCCCTGGCGGGCAAGTCCGGCGGCACCTACGGCGGCGGTCGCTACCTGATCGACTCGGTCAAGGGAGCCGACCTCGGCGCCGGCGGCGAGCCCGGCACGATCGTGCTCGACTTCAACTTCGCCTACAACCCGAGCTGTGCCTACGACCCCGCCTGGGCCTGCCCGCTCGCGCAGCCGGGCAACACGGTCGCGGTCGAGATCCCCGTCGGCGAGCGGTACGGGCGCGCGCACTGAGGCACGCCTGCACACCCGTGCAGACCACACCCGTCGCGTTTTCCGGCCCCAGCCGCTAGGCTGGTGTCACTTGCGAGCCGGTTCGATCGGCTCCCTGCGTCGTAGCACGCCCCTCACCGCCTCTCCGTCCTGGCACACACCCAGGCAGAACAGCAGGCGCGCGAAGCTCACTCTGCGGCGAAACGATCGTGCACACCTGCACCGTCGCCACACCTCGAGCCCGGCTACGACAGCCGTTCTCCCGGCACTGCCCCGCCCTCGTGCGAGCACGTCCCCGACGTGCCCTCGCACCAGCAGGTGGCCAGGCAGCCTCGGCCCGGCTCGACACCGATGCCCCGAAAGGTGCACCACATGTCAACGAACACCCTCGACACCGAGAACACCGACGCCACGACCGTCGACGAGGCGGCCGACACCGTCACCTTCAGCTCGCTGGGCGTGCCCGCCCCGATCGTGAAGTCCCTCGCCGCGGAAGGCAAGACCACCGCGTTCCCGATCCAGGTCGACACCCTGCCCGACACCCTCGGCGGACGCGACGTCCTCGGCCGCGGCAAGACCGGCTCGGGCAAGACCCTCGCCTTCTCGATCCCCATGGCCGCGCGCCTCGGCGGCAAGCTGGCCGGCGGCAACCGTCGTGCCGGTCGCCCCCTCGGCCTGGTCCTCGCCCCCACCCGCGAGCTCGCCACCCAGATCGACGCCGTGCTCGCCCCGCTCGCCGAGGCCTACGGCATGCGCACCACCACCATCTTCGGCGGCGTCTCGCAGAACCGCCAGGTTCAGGCCCTCAAGGCCGGCGTCGACATCATCATCGCCTGCCCCGGCCGCCTTGAAGACCTCATGAAGCAGGGCTTCGTCAAGCTCGACGCCATCGAGATCACCGTCCTCGACGAGGCCGACCACATGGCCGACCTGGGCTTCCTGCCCGGTGTCACGCGCATCCTCAAGGCCACCCCGAACGACGGCCAGCGCCTCCTCTTCAGCGCCACCCTCGACAACGGCGTGGACAAGCTGGTCAAGCAGTTCCTCCACAACGAGGTGCTGCACTCGGTCGACGAGGCCAACTCGCCCGTCGCCAAGATGACCCACCACGTCTTCGAGACGCCCGACGTCGACAGCAAGAACGCGCTGATCCAGAAGCTCGCCGGCGGCCAGGGCCGTCGCATCCTCTTCATGCGCACCAAGCACCACGCCAAGAAGCTCGCCAAGAAGCTGACCGAGTCGGGCATCCCCGCCGTCGACCTGCACGGCAACCTGTCGCAGCCGCAGCGTGCCCGCAGCCTCGCCGCCTTCCAGGACGGCTCGGCCCGCGTCCTCGTCGCCACCGACGTCGCCGCCCGAGGCGTGCACGTCGACGACATCGAGCTCGTCATCCACGTCGCCCCGCCGACCGAGCACAAGGCGTACCTGCACCGCTCGGGCCGCACCGCCCGCGCCGGAGCCGAGGGCGACGTCGTCACCCTCGTCATCCCCAGCCAGAAGCGCGACGTCGCCCAGCTGATGAAGAAGGCCGACATCCGCCCGACCATCACCGCCGTGACGCCGAACTCGCCCGAGGTCGACGCCCTCGTCGGCCAGGTCGCCGCCTACGTCAAGCCCTCGCCCAAGGCTGCCGTCCAGCAGCAGCAGGGTGGCGGCGGACGCTCGCAGGGCGCCAACGCCCAGCGCAAGCGCGCCGCCCGCCAGGACTCGCAGGGCAACCCCATCGCCCGCCAGGACCGTTCGGGTCGCCCCAGCCAGGGAGGCGCGGGTCGCGGTTCCGACGCCGGTCGCGCCGGTGCCGGTGCGGGTCGCTCGGGTGGCTCGCGTGACGGCGGCCGCCAGGGTGGTCGCGACGGAGGTGCGCGCCGCGACGCCGCCCCCCGCGGTGGCGCCTCGACCTTCTACTCGACCGAGTCGGGCCGCGGTTCGTCCACGCCCGTCCGTGACGACGCCCGTGGCGCGCGTGACGGTGCTCGTGACGGTGCTCGTGACGAGACCCGTGGCAGCCGTCAGACCGGTCGCCGCGCCCAGAGCAGCGGCACCCAGAGCGACGGCGGCCAGAGCCGCACCAATGCCGTCCGCAACGACCAGGCCGAGTTCGCCGCGTCGCTCGGCGGCTCGCGCGAGGGCGGCCAGCGTGACGGCGGCCAGCGCAGCGGCGGACGCCGCGCCTCGTCCGAGGGCGGCCGTCCCGGCTCGCTCAAGGTCGGCGGCCTGGTCGGCGGCAAGGCCCGCACCGGCGGCGGCCAGCGCGGCGGTCGCTGACCGTCAGACCCCAGGAAACCGCTGAGACCCCCGTGCGCGCACGGGGGTCTCAGCGGTTTCCTGGGGTGTCGGCGATCCATGGACCGTGCGTGCAGCCGGCGAGGCCCGCACGGGCGAGCTTGTCGAGCATGGGTCGCTGCGTCAGGGCGTCGTCCCAGGTCCACCGGGCGAAGCCGCGGACACCGGGCACGGCACGGATGCGGTCTTCGCGCAGCTTCTCGTCGACCACGACCTGCTCGGGCGTGCGACCCCGACGTTCGGCTCGGCCGAGGTACTTCACGAGGCCGTCGAACTCTCCGACGACTCCGCAACACGGCCACCAGAAGTCCACCCGCCCGACGAAGCCTTCCGCGTCGTGGAACGCTATCTGCAGGACCGGTCGGGCGAGCCCGGCCTCGAACATGCCCGCCCGGCTGAGCGACTCGCCGACCGACTCCGAGAGTGGATCAGCGAGGGCGAGAGCGAGGGCGGCCACCCGGGTACCTCTGTAGGAGCCACGAGCCTCGAGGTGGGCTCCCGCGGCAGTCCGGTCGAAGGCTTGCGACCGGAGTCCGTGGTCGATGACGACGAGTCCGCCTCGGAGGTCGCGGGTACGCGCGACGTCGAGAGCGGCTCGGAGAGGGACGACCGTGGGCATGCCCCACCTGCTGGTCAGGTCGGCGGCATCGAGGTCGGCGGCGTGACGTACCAGCGTGGACGATGTGAGGGTGCTGGCGCGCCTCCGGTCGACGACGTGGACGCGTTCGGGCCAACGCCCCAGGAGGGGGAACCCGTCCAGGGCGAGCGCCGACTCGTGCGAGACGACGACGTCGGAGGTCAGCCGCCCGACCACTCCCCGGACCTGCAACACGTGCCGCTGTCGTGGGTCGGCCTCGGTCCAGGTCGACGCGGGCACGTAGGCACCGGGCGCGACGCGCACGAGCTCCCCGGCGCGGGCACGACGTCGGAGCGCGTGGTCGTCACGGCCGCCGCGGAGCCAGACGGTTCGTCGGATCAGGTCGTCGTCGGGAGTGGGCACGGACTCGAGCCTGGCGGACCGGCGCGACCCGCGCCTCCTGCCGCCGTCGGCCTGTGGAGAACGTCGCGAGACCCCAGGAAGTCGCCCAGACCCCGTCTCGCGCGCGAGGGTCTGAGCGACTTCCTGGGGTGTCGGGACGGCGGCGGCTAGTGCAGGGCGCCGACGGAGGCGAGGGCGCTGCGCAGCAGGGTGCCGCGGCCGCCCTCCATCTCGGCGGCGACCTCGTCGGAGGCGGCCTGGTGAGGCGTCAGCCAGGTGAGCTCGAGGGCGTCCTGTCGCGGGTCGCAGGTGCCGGTCACGGGCACCACGTAGGCGAGCGAGACGGCGTGCTGCCGGGGGTCGGTGTAGACCGACGAGCCGGGCAGAGGGAAGTACTCGGCGACCTGGAACGGCACCGGCGACGGCGGCAGCTGCGGGAAGGCCATCGGCCCGAGGTCTTTCTCGAGGTGACGGAACAGGGCGGTGCGCAGGCTCTCGCCGTACATCACCCGGCCCGAGACGAGCATGCGCGAGATCGACCCCTCGTCGGAGGCGCGGAGCAGCACCCCGACCTCGGTCACGACCCCCATGCCGTCGGTGCGCACGGGCACGGCCTCGACGTAGAGGATCGGCAGGTGCTGCCGCGCCTGGAAGAGCTCGTCCTCCGAGAGCCAGCCGGGATTGGGGTCGGGGTCGGGTGTCCGCACGGAGCTCATGGCCCATTCTTACCGGCTCGACGGGCCGCTCGCGTGACGTGACGCTACGGGCGAACAGCACCGGCCCCGATGTCGGCCCCCGTCGCTAGGCTCGGCCCATGGTGCAGATCGACCCGTCCCTCGTCCAGTGGTCCGCCGTCGAGGCCGAGCGTGACGGGCGGCCGCTGCTCGTCCTGCTGCACGGCGTGGGCTCGCACGAGGGCGACCTGATCGGCCTCGTTCCCTACCTGCCGCAGCACTTCGTGGCGGCGTCGCTGCGGGCTCCGCTGCCTCACGGTGACGGCTTCTCGTGGTACCCGCTCTCGACGCCCGGTGCGCCCGACCCGGGTGCCGTCGACGACGCGGCCGAGGCCGTGCTCGCCTGGCTCGACTCTCTGACGAGCGACCACCCGAGCGTCAGCCTGCTCGGCTTCTCACAGGGCGGTTCGCTCTCGCTGCAACTGGTCCGGCATGCGCCCGAGCGGTTCGAGTTCGCCGCCGTGCTCGCCGGCTTCCTGGTCCCCGCCGCAGGTGACGACGCCACGCTCGAGCGCGCAGCCGCACGGGACGACGCCGTGGCGGCCGTCCGCCCGTCGGTCTTCTCCGGTCGCGGCGACGTCGACCAGATCATCCCCGCCGACGCCGTCGAGCGCACCTCGGCCTGGCTCGAGGCGCACGCCGACGCCGAGCAGACCGTGTACCCGGGCCTGGCCCACGGCATCTCGCAAGAAGAGCTCGACGACCTCAACGCGTTCATCGGTCGCGTGACCGCCGCCCCCGTCGTCGACGCCGACGCACCCGTGCCGGTCGCCGGCGCCGACTCCACCGACTGATCCGGGGCCCGCCCCGGCCCTCACCCCTGACGAACGAAGGAGGCGCGCGATGGCGACGCTCTCGGTGTCCGGTTCCGCCACCCACCGCCACCGTGCCGAGCGGGGTGTCGTCCACCTCACCGTGGGCTTCGACGGTGACGACCGCGAGAAGGTCGTCCGCGACACCGCCGCCGTGCCCTCCCGCCTCACCGAGCAGGCGACGGCCTGGCGCCGCCAGGGGGCCGCCACCTGGGGGAGCGCCCGGAGCGTCACGGTCGCGATCGGGACCGAGGCGACGGCCGACCGGGGGGACGGGGGCGACGCGACCCGCGCCTCCTCGGGGGTGCGGTTCCGTACCCGGGCCGCCGTCGACGTGCGGTTCAGCGACTTCGACGCGTTGGCGTCGTGGGTGGGCGACGTCGCCCTCGAACCCGGTGTGACGGTCGACTGGATCGAGTGGTCGCTCAGCCACGCCCGCCGACCCGAGGTCGAGAAGGCCGTCCGGGTCGCCGCGATCGCCGACGCCGTCACCCGGGCCGGCGACTACGCCGAGGCGCTCGGGCTGGGGCAACCCACGCTGCAGTCGGTGTTCGAGCCGGGGCTGCGGCCGGGTGCCCCCGGTGGCGGCAGCCCGTTCGGCCTGGCCCGTGCCGTCACGACGTTCTCGTCGGGCGGCCCCGTCACCTTCGACCTGCACCCCGACGACATCGAGGTCTCCGCCGAGGTCAGCGCCGACTTCGTCGCCTGACCCGTCAGCTCCCCCACGCCGCGGCTCTGCCACCCGGCCTCCCCTGCCCCTGGCCCGGTGTTGTCCGTCCCTGTGTGCAAATCGCGACAACCGGCCTGGGACACGTTGGGCGACGGCGGAACTGAGCGGCGCGTCGTCGCGACGATGTCGGGTTGTGCACACCCAGGGGCGTGCCGCCGGTCGGGTTCGGCACGCCAGGGGGGGGTGCCGCCAGTCGGGTTCGGCACGCCAGGGGCTCGCCGCTGGTCGGGTTCGGCACACGCCGACCCGAGCGGCTGGTCCGATTCCGGTTCCGGCACCCCGGGGCGCCGCGCCGCCCGTCGACCCGGCGGCGCACCTCAGAGCAGCCGGTGCCACACCCCTTCGACGCCGACCGACACGAACCCGACGGCCTCGTTGACGGCGAGCATGGGCCGGTTCTCCTCGGCGTTGAAGGTCAGCACCGCCGGGCGGCCCGGCTTCTCCACGGCCAGACGGTCGAGGTTGGCGACCTTCACCAGCCAGCCCAGCCGGTGCCCCGGTGCTCCCGCCGCACGAGGGTCATCTGCTGCATCGCGGGTCGCGACGCGTCATCGGGCACCGCGAGGTCGGAGCACGCGACGAGTCGGCCCGACGGCACGTGCTCGGCCGCCGCGGTCAGCGAGGCACGCCCGCTCGTGGCCCGTCGCTGCTCGGCCTCGACGAGGCGTTCGACGGTCCAGACGTCCTCGGGCTCGGGCACGTCGCCCATGGGCGCGTCGGTGCTCAGGGCGGTCGCCATGGCTGCGACGTCGGACTGCCAGCGCCGGGGCGTGGGGCCCGACCAGGGGTGGACGCGGTACGCGCCCCCCGCCGCGGCGGGCGCCTCGGGGCGGATCCCGGCCAGCGCCCCCCCGTCCCCCGGCGGCGGCAGGGGGCGGGGGCCCGCGACCGGCCGCGCGCGGCGCCGCGCGCGCGCGCGAACCGGACCTCCGAGGGGGCGCGGGGGACCCCCCCGTGACCGGTCGAGGCCTCGAGGCGGTCGGCCGGGGTGGTGACGGGGGCCGAGTCCGCTGCGGGTCCCGAGCCTGCGGTAGCGCCCTGGCCCGAGGCCACGCCCTGGCCGGACGCGACGCCCTGGCCCGACGCGATGCCCTGGCCGGAGGCCACGAACGCGATGGCGTCGGTCCGGCCGGCGGCGCGGGCGACGGCCTCGACGTGGTCGAGCAGGGCCGTGCCGAGGCCCCGGCGGCGGTGCTCGGGGGCGACGGCGACCCGGAGCCAGCAGGTCGTGACGGCCGGGTCGGCGAGCGTCTCGTACGTGGCCTGGCCGACGATGCGCCCCTGGGCCCGCGCCACGAACAGCCGCCGCGGCGTGAACGGGTCGTGCCACTGCGGCAACTGCTCGGCCGGGGCGAAGTCGAGGTCGTCGAAACCGAGCACCTCGGTCTGGACGGCGTTCTCGAGGGCGATCGCTTCGACGTAGGTGGCGACGCGGGCGGCGTGGTCGGCGGCGGGGCCTGCGTCGTGGTCGGTGGCGGGGCGGGGCTCGAGCGTGCGGGGAACGACGAGTTCGTCGATCACGATGTCGGTCACGGGGCTCCGGGGTCGAGGCAGGGACGTGGTCCGCCGCCCGGCAGGGCAGCCGACCAGACTAGCGCCGGTCTCGGCCTCCACGCCAGGGGGGCGACGACCCGACGTGCGAGGCGTAGAACGGGTCGATGAGCGACCCCTTCGACCTCGACCGGTACGTCCGCGCGCAGGACTCCGGCGGGACCCACGACCAGGCCCTCGCCGAGCTACGACGGGGGCGGAAGTCGTCGCACTGGATGTGGTTCGTCTTCCCGCAGATCGCCGGCCTCGGCCGCAGCGGCATGGATCGCACCTACGCGATCCGCTCGCTCGACGAGGCGCGGGCCTACCTCGCGCACCCCCTGCTCGGCCCGCGGCTGCGCGAGGCGGCGGGCCTGGCCGGAGCAGCGGACACGGCGGACGGCGACGACCGGCTGGGCGGGGTCGGCGCCCTCAAGCTGCGCCCGCCGATGCCCCTCTTCCGCCGGGCCGACCCGCCCGAGCCCGTGTTCCGGGCCGTACTCGACCGCGGGTTCGACGGCGGCGAGGGCGACCTGACCGTCGCCCGCCTCTGAGCCCGCCGGCGACCCGCGGTCGCCTGACGGCTCGTCCCCGGACGAGGAGGCGCGGGTCGCCGCCCACAGGCACCGCGCCTCCCCTGCCGGTGTCGGCACCCACGGCTACGCTCGTCGGCATGCCCCCGCTCTACCCCGAGATCGAACCGTACGACTCCGGCCTGCTCGACGTCGGTGACGGCCAGCACGTCTGGTGGGAAGAATGCGGCAACCCCGACGGCAAGCCGGCGGTCTTTCTGCACGGCGGGCCCGGCAGCGGGCCGTCGCCCGCGCGCCGCCGGCTCTTCGACCCGCGGCGGTACCGCATCGTGTTGCTCGACCAGCGCGGGGCCGGCCGCAGCACGCCCCACGTGGGCACCTTCGGCACCGACCTCTCGACGAACACGACGCCGCACCTCGTGGCCGACCTCGAGACGTTGCGCGAGCACCTGGGCATCGACCGCTGGCAGGTGTTCGGTGGCTCGTGGGGGTCGACCCTGGCGCTCGCCTACGCCGAGACCCGCCCCGACCGGGTCACCGAGCTCGTGCTGCGCGGCATCTTCACGCTGCGACAGAGCGAGCTCGACTGGTTCTACGAGGGCGGGGCGTCGAACGTGCTGCCCGACCGATGGCGGGGCTACCTCGCCCCGGTGCCGGTCGACGAACGCCGCCCGGGCGGACTGATCGAGGCCTACTCGCGCCTGCTCGCCGACCCCGACCCGGCCGTGCACGGGCCGGCCGCCGTCGCGTGGTCGTCGTGGGAGGCCTCGGCGATCACCCTGCTGCCCCGCCCCGACCTGGTCGAGCGGTACTCCGACCCGTCGTTCTCCCTGGCCTTCGCCCGCATCGAGAACCACTACTTCGTCCACCGCGGCTTCCTCGACGAGGGTCAGCTCATCCGTGACGCCCACCTCGTCGCGCACATCCCGACGGTCATCGTGCAGGGTCGCTACGACCTGTGCACGCCGGCGACCACGGCGTTCGACCTGCACGCCGCCCTGCCCGACGCCGAGTTCGTCCTGGTCGACGACGCCGGGCACGCCTTCGACGAGCCGGGCATCCTCGACGCGCTGATCGCGGCGACCGACCGGTTCGCCGACGCGCCGACCTCATCCGACGACGAGGTGACCCGATGACCGTCGTCCTCGCCGGCTGCGGCGCCCTCGGCACCGAGGCCGCCCTGCGGTTCGTCGCCCTCGGGCACCGCGCCCCCGGCCCCCGTCGCCCCGCCGACAAGCTGCCCGCGTCGATCGAGGGCGTCTCGATCGACCTGAGCACCACCCGCCCCACGCTCCCCGCCGACACCGAGGTCGTCGTCGTCGCCCTCTCGGCCGGGTCGCGCGACGTCGACACCTACCGGGCGTCGTACGTCGACGGCCTGCGCACCGTCCTCGACGCACTCGACGAGGCCGGGGCGGTGGACGCCCGGGTGCTGTTCGTCTCGTCGACCGCCGTGGACGACGTCGACGACGGCAGCGTCGTCGACGAGGCGACGCCGGCGACCGGGGCCTCTGCCACGGCCGAGGTGATCCTCGAGGCCGAAGCCCGGCTGCACGGGCGTCGCCCCGACGGCATCGTGCTGCGCCTGGGCGGCATCTACGGCCCGGGACGAGAGCGGCTGATCACCCAGGTGCGCGCCGGCGAGGCCCGACTGGCCGAGCCGGCGGGCAGCTCGCCGCACACGAACCGCATCCACCGGGACGACGCGGCGGCCGCGATCGTGCACCTCACCACCATCTCAGGGCCGACCGACGTCCTGTACGTGGGGGTCGACGACGAGCCGTCGAGGCTCGACGACGTGCTGACGTTCGTGGCCGACGAACTGAGGGAGCCCGTGCCGCCGAGCGCGCCTCCTCGGGGCCGTCAGGCCGGTGGCGACAAGCGGCTGTCGAACGCGCGACTGCGCGGCACCGGGTTCGCCTTCGCGTACCCGACGTACCGCGAGGGGTATCGCGCGGTGATCGCGGGCGAGGGCGTCCGGCACCCCTGAGCCGGGCCAGCCCGGGCACGACCTGCACGGGCATCGTCTGCCGGGAGCGCCCGGTTCACGAGAACGCCGCCGGGCGAACCGAGCACCGCGACATCCAACGGTGTCCGGTCCACTCGACGGCGTTCTCGAGGGTGCAGCGGCGATCTAGTGGATCGGCGTGCCACCCGTCACGGCGATGGTCTCACCGCTGATGTAGCTCGACTCCTGGCTGGCCAGGAACACGAACGACGGGGCCAGCTCGACGGCCTGTCCGGGGCGACCGTAGGCGGCCTCCGAGCCGAAGCTCTCGATCTTCTCGTTCGGCACGAACGCGGGCTGCAGCGGCGTCCAGACGGGGCCGGGTGCGACGCCGTTGACGCGGATGCCGCGCTCGGCGAGCTGCTGGGCCATGGCACGCGTCCAGTTCGCGATGCCGGCCTTCGACACGGCGTACTCGGCGAGGTCGGGCGACGGCTGGAAGCCCTGGATCGACGAGGTCGTGATGATCGACGCCCCCGGCTGCAGGTGCTTCGAGGCGGCCTTGGTCAGCCAGAACAGCGGGTAGATGTTGGCCCTGAGGACGTGGTCGAGCGTCTCGGTCTCGAAGTCGTCGATGCTGCTGACGGTCGGCATGACGCCGGCGATGATCGCCAGGATGTCGAGGCCGCCCAGCTCGGCGACGGTCTTCTCGACGACGTCGACGTTGGTCTGCTCGACCTGCAGGTCACCGGGCAGCAGGACGGCGGTGCGACCGGCGTCGCGGACGAGCGCGGCGACCTCCTCGGCCTGCGACTGCTCCTCGGCGAGGTAGCTCAGCGCGACGTCTGCTCCCTCGCGGGCGAAGGCGATGGCGGTGGCGCGGCCGATGCCGCTGTCGGCACCGGTGACGAGGGCCTTGCGACCGGCGAGGCGACCGCTGCCGACGTAGCTGGTCTCGCCGTGGTCGGGCTCGGGCTTCATGGCGTGGACGTCGCCGGGAGCGCTCTGCTGCTGGTGCTCGAAGGGCGGCTGCGGGTACTGGGTGACGGGGTTCTGCGGGGTGTACATGTTGTCTGCCATGTCCCCCGGTGTACGCGGCGGCCGGCGCGCGCCGGCCCAGCTTGTACCCCTGCCCGGAGCGACGTCGCGGGTCGCGGCACGACGAGCCGAGCCGAGGAGGCGCGGCGCTGCCCCCGGGGAAAGATACGGTGGTCGCGTGCCCCTGCTGCCACTGCCTTCCGAGACTCCCCGTCAGGTCCTGCCCGCCTGGGTGCTGCGCGCCGACCGCCGGGCCGCGAAACGCATCAACTCGGTCCGGGGAGTGCCGGTCGTCGACCGCAACCTCAGCCGTCTCAGCCACTTCGCCGACCACGGCCTGTTGTGGGCCGCCGTCGCCGCGGGCCTCGCCCTCGTCGGTCAGCGTCGCGCCGCCGTGCGGGGCACGCTGTCGCTCGGCTTCGCCAGCGCCATGGCGAACATCGTCGGCAAGCGCATCTTCGGCGGCAACCGTCCGTTGATCGACGACGTCCCGATCGAACGACGCCTGCGGAGCCAGCCGTTGTCCGCGTCCTTCCCGTCCGGACACGCGGCCTGCGCCGCCGGTTTCGTCACGGGCGTCGCGATCGAGTCGCCGGGTGCCGCGGCAGCCCTGTTGCCGCTGGCCGGCGCCGTCTCGTGGTCGCGCCTCCACGTGGGGGCGCACTGGACGTCCGACGTGGTCGGCGGGCTGATCATCGGGTCGGGCGTCGCGCTGGTCGGGCGACTCGTGTCACCGCGCGAGCGCTGACCCGCCGGGACTCCCGGCCGGGCCCGGCTCGGCGACACCGAGCGGGACCGGCCGGGTCGACCCGCTGGACTACCAGCGGGGGTGGACGGCCTCGCGGAAGTACTGGTCGTAGATGCGGACGACCTCGCTGTCGAGCCCGGCGGCGAGTTCACCGACGCTGCCGGCCGCCGCGTTCGCCGTGGCCTGAGCGACGTTGCGCGCGCCGGGGATGACCGTGCTCACGCCCGGCTGCTCGACGATCCAGGCGAGGGCGGCCTGCGGCACGGTGACGCCGTCGGGGACGGCCGCGGCGAACTCCGGCGCGGCGGCGACGCCCTGCTCGAAGTCGACGCCGCTGAAGGTCTCGCCCTGGTCGAACGCCTCGCCGTGCCGGTTGTAGGTGCGGTGGTCGTTCTCGGCGAACGTCGTCTCGGTCGTGTACTTGCCCGAGAGCAGCCCGCTCGCGAGGGGGACGCGGGCGATGATGCCGACGCCGGCGCGTCGCGCGGCGGGCAGCACCTCGTCGAGGGGCTTGAGACGGAACGCGTTGAAGATGATCTGCACGGTCGCCAGGTTCGGGCGCGCGATGGCGGTCAGGGCCTGAGCCGTCTCTTCGACGCTGACGCCGTAGGCGCGGATCGCCCCGATCTCGACCAGCTCGTCGAGGGCGTCGTAGACCGCATCGCTCTCGAACACGGCCGTCGGCGGGCAGTGCAGTTGCACGAGGTCGAGCGTGTCCACGCCGAGGTTGCGGCGCGAGCGGTCGGTCCAGGCGACGAAGTTCTCGCGGACGTAGTTCGACGGCACCTGGTCGAGCCGACGGCCCATCTTGGTCGCGACGGTCAACGGCACGTCGGGGTTCGACGCGCGGAAGCGGCCGATGATCTGCTCGCTGCGGCCGTCGCCGTAGACGTCGGCGGTGTCGAAGAACGTCACCCCCGACTCGACGGAGGCGCCGAGCACGTCGAGCGCGTCGCTCTCGCTGACGTCGCCCCAGTCGGCACCGAGCTGCCAGGTGCCGAGTCCGATGACCGAGACGGGGCGGTCGGCGAGGAAGGATGAACGGGTTCCGAGGGTGCGGCTCTGCATGTCGTCGAGCCTAGGCGCGCGCCGTGCGCGGCGGCCCACCCGGCCCCGGGAGGCGCGGCTCGGCCCGTCAGCGCCTCGAACGGGACGCGTTCACGCTGCGGACGAGCGCGTACGCCACGACCACCGAGACGAACCCCGCGAAGAGGAACGCGACACCGAAGCCGGCCTGTCCCTGCAGCAGCCGGACGAGCCCGATGATGGCGAGTGCCGCGGCCAGCATGCCGAAGACGCGGGCGACGATCGACTTCAGCCGACGTGCGGCCCCGGCCCGACGACCGCCTCGTCGTCGCGACGACACGGTCACCCGAGGCGGCGGGCCGAGGCGACCGCCGCCTCCTTCGCCTCTCGCAGTTCGCGCGCCGCGCGCTCGCGGGCGGCCTCGGGCATCGGGAGCCGGTCGCTGAGCGTGAGGTTCGTGGCGATCGTCTCGACGCGCATGCCGAGCGTCGACCCGAGGACGATGTCGAGGACCGGGGTGGCGTGGTCCCAGCCGGCCGTGGGCGTGCCCTCGTCGTAGATGCCGCCGCGGCTGGTCACGACGACCGCGGGTCGTCCGAGCATCGGCTGCTGGTCGTCGCCGTCGAAGGGCGCGGTGACACCGGGCAGGTGGATGTTGTCGACCCCGGCCTTGAGCGTCGAGGGCAGCGAGTAGTTGTAGGGCGGGGCACCGGTCAGCGCGACGCCGGCGGCGACGAGTTCGGCGATCAGGGCCTGCTGCAGGGCCTCGTGGGCGGGGTCGGGGGCGTCGCCCGGCTGCCGGAGGCGCGGCGGCCAGTGCAGCGCACTGTCACTCAGGTGCGGCAGCGGGTCGACGTGCAGGTCTCGGCGGGTGACCGTGTGGTCGGCGCCGAGGTCGCGCCAGGCGTCGGCGAACGCCGCGGTGATCGCGCGCGAACGGCTCGTCGTGAGGTCGGCGGACGAGTCGAGGTGGAGCAGGTTCGGCATGCGCCCACCGTAGCCGGGGCGGCCGACACGGCCGGCGAGGGGGCACGACGTGCCGCTCACCTCCGGACGTGAGCGGCAGGTCGTGACATCTCGGCGGAATGTCGGTGGTGCAGAGCAGGATGGCAGCGATGACCGACGTGCTCGACCGCTTCTCCCCCGCGACCCGCGAGTGGTTCCGGGGGGCGTTCGCCGCGCCGACCCGCGCGCAGGAGGGCGCCTGGACGGCCATCAGCCAGGGCGATCACGCCCTCGTCATCGCGCCGACCGGCTCGGGCAAGACGCTCGCCTCGTTCCTCTGGTCGATCGACTCACTGGCCTCGTCTCCCCCGCCCGACGAGAAGCTGCACCGCACCCGCGTGCTCTACATCTCGCCGCTCAAGGCGCTCGGCGTCGACGTCGAGCGCAACCTCCGTTCGCCGCTCGTGGGCATCACCCAGACGGCCCGACGACTGGGCACCGAGGCTCCCGACATCACGGTGGGCGTGCGCTCGGGCGACACGAGCTCGAGCGACCGAGGCCGGCTGGCCCGCACCCCGACCGACATCCTCATCACGACGCCCGAGTCGCTCTACCTCATGCTCACCTCGCAGGCGCGCGAGACCCTCAAGGGCGTGCAGACCGTCATCATCGACGAGGTCCACGCCGTCGCCTCGACCAAGCGAGGCGCCCACCTAGCCCTCTCGCTCGAGCGTCTCGACGCCCTGCTCGAGAAGCCCGCCCAGCGCATCGGCCTCAGCGCCACCGTGCGCCCGCCCGAAGAGGTCGCCCGCTTCCTGGCCGGCCCGGCACCGGTCACGATCGTCAACCCGCGCGCCGACAAGAAGTTCGACCTGCGCGTCGTCGTCCCCGTCGACGACATGACCGAGCTCGGCACCGCCGCCCCGCTCGAAGGGTCGGCCGCCGGTGCCGCACCCCAGGGGTCGATCTGGCCGCACGTCGAAGAGGGCATCGTCGACCTCATCGCCGCACACCGCTCGACCATCGTCTTCTCGAACTCACGCCGCCTGGCCGAACGCCTCACGGCCCGCCTCAACGACATCTGGATCGAACGCCAGGGCGGCGACCTCGAGACCGCCGTGCGTGCCACCGAGGAGGCGCGGGGCCAGTTGGTCACGGCCGGGACCGTCGGCGTCGACACCGTCGACACCGTCGACCCCTTCGCCCCGGCACCCGCCGCACAGCGCAACCCGGCCGTCGGAGGCGGGGCGCCGGCCCAGCTCATGGGCGGGTCGGGTCAGACCGCGGGCAGCGATCCCCTGCTCGCCCGAGCCCACCACGGGTCGGTCTCGAAAGACCAACGCGCCCTCATCGAGGACGACCTCAAGAGCGGCCGACTGCGCTGCGTCGTCGCCACGAGCTCGCTCGAGCTCGGCATCGACATGGGCGCGGTCGACCTCGTCATCCAGGTCGAGTCGCCGCCCTCCGTCGCCAGCGGCCTGCAGCGGGTCGGCCGTGCCGGGCACCAGGTCGGCGAGACCTCCCGTGGCGTGCTGTTCCCCAAGCACCGGGCCGACCTGATCCACTCCGCCGTCGCCGCCGAACGCATGGTCTCCGGGCTCATCGAAGAGCTGCGCGTGCCGACCAACCCCCTCGACGTGCTGGCCCAACAGACCGTCGCGGCCGTCGCCCTCGACGAGCTCGACGCCGACGCCTGGTTCGACACCGTGCGTCGCAGCGCCCCCTTCGCCACCCTGCCCCGCTCCGCCTTCGACGCCACCCTCGACCTGCTCAGCGGCAAGTACCCGTCCGACGAGTTCGCCGAGCTGCGGCCCCGCATCGTCTGGGACCGCGTGCACGGCACGCTCACCGGCCGCCCCGGCGCCCAGCGCCTCGCGGTGACGAGCGGCGGCACCATCCCCGACCGGGGCCTGTTCGGCGTCTTCATGGTCGGCGAGAAGGCCGCCCGCGTCGGCGAGCTCGACGAAGAGATGGTCTACGAGTCCCGGGTCGGCGACGTCTTCGCCCTCGGGGCGACCAGCTGGCGCATCGAGGACATCACCCACGACCGTGTGCTCGTCTCGCCCGCCTACGGCCAGCCCGGTCGCGTCCCCTTCTGGAAGGGCGACGGCATCGGGCGGCCGGCCGAGCTCGGCAAGGCCATCGGCGGCTACGTCCGCGAGTTGTCGAACTCGAGCGAGGCCGACGCCACCACCCGCGTCGCCGCCGGCGGCCTCGACGAACGGGCCGCCCGCAACCTCATCGCGTTCCTCGCCGAGCAGAAGGCCGCCACGTCGTACGTACCGACCGACACCACCCTCGTGGTCGAGCGCTTCCGCGACGAGCTCGGCGACTGGCGCCTCATCCTGCACTCGCCGTACGGCATGCAGGTGCACGCGCCGTGGGCGCTGGCGGTCTCGGCCCGCATCCGCGACCAGCTCGGCGTCGACGGCGGGGCGATGGCCGCCGACGACGGCATCGTCGTGCGCATCCCCGACACCGACGCCGAGCCTCCCGGCGCCGAGCTGTTCTCGTTCGAGCTGGACGACCTCGACGAGATCGTCACCGAAGAGGTCGGCGGCTCCGCCCTGTTCTCGTCGCGCTTCCGCGAGTGCGCCGCCCGGGCCCTGCTGCTGCCCAGGTACAACCCCGGCAAGCGGTCGCCGCTCTGGCAGCAACGCCAGCGCTCGTCGCAGCTGCTCGACGTCGCCCGCAAGTACCCGCAGTTCCCGATCGTGCTCGAGGCCGTGCGCGAGGTGCTGCAAGACGTGTACGACCTGCCGGCCCTGATGAGCCTCACCCGCGACCTCGCGAGCCGCACCGTGCGCATCGTCGAGACCGAGACCGAGGTGCCCTCGCCCTTCGCCCGGTCGCTGCTCTTCGGCTACGTCGCCGCGTTCATGTACGAGGGCGACTCGCCCCTCGCCGAGCGGCGTGCGGCCGCCCTGTCGCTCGACTCGAGCCTGCTGCAAGAACTGCTCGGCCGGGCCGAACTGCGCGAGCTGCTCGACGCCGACGTCATCGACCAGCACGAGCTCGAACTGCAGCGCCTCGCACCCGACCGCCGGGCCCGCGACATCGAGGGCGTCGTCGACCTGCTGCGCCTGCTCGGCCCGCTGACCACCGACGAGATCATCGACCGCAGCTGGCTCGCGGCGACCCTCGTCACCGGCGACGTCGCCGCCCGCGACGACGCCCACCGCGCGCTCGAGACCGCCCTGACCGACCTCGCCTGGTCGAACCGCGTCCTCCGCTTCACCCACGCCGGCACGGTCCGCTGGGCCGGCATCGAAGACTCCTCGCGCCTCCGCGACGCCCTCGGCGTCGCCCTGCCCATCGGTGTGCCGACCGCGTTCGTCGAACCGGTCGACGACCCGCTGGGCGACCTGATCGGTCGGTTCGCCCGCACCCACGGCCCCTTCACCCCCGCCATGGTCGCCGACCGTCTCGGCCTCGGCACCGCCGTCGTGATGGACACCCTGCGCAAGCTCGCCACCCAGCGTCGCGTCGTCGAGGGCGAGTTCCGGCCGCGGCAGCAGGGCAGCGAGTGGTGCGACTCCGAGGTGCTGCGTCGACTGCGCGGCAAGTCGCTTGCGGCGCTGCGTCACGAGGTCGCACCCGTCGCCCCCGAGACGCTCGGACGCTTCCTGCCCGCCTGGCAGCACGTCGCCACCGGGCTCAAGGGTTCGGGGCTGCGCGGCCTCGACGGCGTGGTGCAGGTCGTCGACCAGCTCAGCGGGGTCTCGCTGCCCGCCTCGGCGTGGGAGTCCCTGATCCTGCCGGCCCGCGTGACCGACTACAACCCGTCGATGCTCGACGAGCTCACCGCCACCGGCGACGTCATCTGGTCGGGCACCGGCACCCTGCCCGGCAACGACGGCTGGGTCAGCCTGCACCTCGCCGACGGCGCCCAGGTCACCCTGCCCGAACCGTCCGGGGCCGAGACCGACGACCTGCAACGCGAGGTGCTCGCCGCCCTGGCCGGCGGTGGGGCCTACTTCTTCCGGCAACTCTCCGACGCCGTCGGCAGCACCGACGACGACTCGCTGGTGACCGCCATCTGGCAGCTCGTCTGGGCGGGGCAGATCACCAACGACACCTTCGCTCCCCTGCGCACCCAGGTCGGCGGTGGCCGCACCCCGAAGCCCCGCACGCCGACACGGTCCCGCTCGTCGTACCGCAGCCGCGGCCGGGTCGCCATGCCCCGCCAGGCGGGTCCGCCCACCGTCGGCGGCCGCTGGTCGCTGCTGCCTCTGGCCGAACCCGACGGCACCGTGCGTGCCGCCGCGACGGCCGAGATCCTGCTCGAGCGGCACGGCGTCGTCACCCGGGGCGCCGTCGTCAACGAGGGCGTCCGTGGCGGCTTCTCGACGGCCTATAAGGTGCTGAGCGGCTTCGAAGAGACCGGCCGGGCCCGGCGCGGTTACTTCGTCGAAGGCCTGGGGGCGGCCCAGTTCGCGACCGGGCCGACCGTCGACCGCCTGCGGTCGTTCGTCCGTGACGAGGGCGACCGCCGTGACGACGACACCCTCGTCGCCGCGGGTCGTCAGCGCGACGTGCCCGTGGTGACCCTGGCCGCCACCGACCCGGCGAACCCCTACGGCGCCGCCCTGCCGTGGCCCGGGCAGACGCTCGACGGGGTCTCCGCCGACGAGGCCGCGGCCGTCGCGAGCGCGGCGGCACGAGCCGCCACCGCGGCGGCGGCGACCACGGCGACGGGAGCCGGGACGCGGGCCGAAGCGGGCTCCGCGGGTGCCGCGACCCGCGCCTCCTCGGGGGGCGGCGGCCGCGCGACGAACGACACCTCAGGAGGCGCGGGCGGCGGGAAGAAGTCGGGTCACCGCCCGGGGCGCAAGGCCGGATCGCTCGTGGTGCTCGTCGACGGGCGACTCGTCGTCTACGTCGAACGCGGCGGCAAGACGGTGCTGACCTTCGGCGAGCCCGACGAGCGCGAGCTCGCCCTGGCCGCGGGCTCACTGGCCGCCACCGTGCGCAACCGCATCGGCAAGCTCGCGGTCGAACGGGTCGACGGCGAGTTCGTGCTGGGCACCGCGCTCGGCGACGCCCTGCGCGACGCCGGGTTCGCACCGACGCCCAGCGGCATCCGGCTGAGGTCCTGACCGATGCCCGAAGGAGACACCGTCTACCGCGCCGCCAAGAACCTCGACGCGGTGCTGCACGGCCAGACGCTCACCGCCAGCGACTTCCGGGTGCCGGCGTTCGCCACCGTCGACCTCAGCGGTGAGGTGATCGACGACGTCATCGCGCGCGGCAAGCACCTGCTGCACCACATCGGCGACCTGACACTGCACACGCACCTCAAGATGGAGGGCTCGTGGCACGTCTACCGGCACGGCACGAAGTGGAAGCGCCCGGCCTACCAGGCGCGCGTCGTGCTCGAGACCGCCGACTGGGTCGCCGTCGGGTTCGACCTCGGCATCGTCGAGCTCGTGGCCCGCGACGACGACGACAGCGTGGTCTCGTACCTCGGCCCCGACCTGCTCGGCCCCGACTGGGACGCCGCGCGTGCCCTCGCCAACCTCGAGGCCGACCCGGCCCGCGAGGTCGGGCTCGCGTTGCTCGACCAGCGGGTGCTCGCCGGGGTGGGCAACGTGTACCGCAACGAGCTCTGCTTCCTCCGGGGCGTCCTGCCGACGCGTCCCGTCGGCGAGGTCGAGAACCGGCCCAAGATGATCGACCTCGCGCACCGGCTGATCCAGGCCAACAAAGACCGCGTGGACCGCACCACGACCGGCAACCTCCGCGGCACGACGGACTGGGTCTACGGCCGGGCGGGCAAGCCGTGCCTGCGCTGTGGCACGAAGATCCTGCGGGGCGAACTCGGCGAGAGCGAACTCGAGCTGCGCGACACCTACTGGTGCCCGCACTGCCAGAGCTGAGTCCCGCGTGTGACGTCCCGTGACGCGGCGCAGCGTCGGTCCGAGGCGACGTGCCTACGATCGGCGGCACCCGACGGCCGTACCCGGCGAGCCCGTCAGCGCGAGAGGACGACCATGTCGAACACCAGCACCCCCAGCCCTGTCTCTTATACCCCTCTGACGCTGCCGACGCATAGCCTTGGTCGCGGCTGTCGCGTGCGCCGCGCGTGCCCCGCAATCAGCCTGCCGCTCAGAACGGTTCCCCAGATTC
>NZ_LHOZ01000047.1:0-42010 GCF_001297205.1 Frigoribacterium sp. RIT-PI-h
GAACCGAGAACCCACTGATTAAGAGTCATACGGATTCCGCAGATATGGTTGACAAATAGTCGGATCTGGGTGATATGGTTGCAAATGTGCCGGTGCGAGACCGCCCGGAATTTAGTCGCTGGCTACACCAAGCGGCTACACGCCAAATTAACCCCCGCAGGAGATTGCACGAATGTTTTGGAGAAGCAAGTGACCGAAGAATTGGCTCCTGGCTGTGCATGCGGCGTGTGTGACGCAGCTTGCTCAATGGCTATGTTCCGGCCCTGCTGCGGAGCGTGCATGCAGGACGGGCCGTTCCGCATCGACGGTTACGACCCAACCGCAGCATGGCAACTCGCTCAGAGCCACTAATCCCCCGCAGGAGCAAGCACAAGTGTTTTGGAGAAGAAGATGACCGAGTTTCGCTACATCTGTAAAGACTGCGGCGTGACTTGCACGACAGATACGCGAGCCCTTTCCCATGTTGGGAACACCGATCACCAGATGCTGAAAGTGACCCAGCCTGCCCCTAACCACCCCCACGAGGAACACCGATGAACCGGAGAAGAAAATGAGCGCCCAGGCAACAAAAAGTGGGTCTATTAGTGTGCCGAAAACGTTCGATGCCGAGCAAGTGTCCTGGTCCTACAGGCATGGCGTCATTGCCGGGATGCGGGCACGGGGACGCGGCCTCCCGAACCAGGGACACGCTTATGTGATCGCACCGAGCAACATGCTTCGCCTAGCGGACCGTGTTCAACGCGAATACATGCGCCGGCACCCAAAAACTGACAATGCCCCCCACGACGAAAACCGATGAACCGGAGAAGAAAATGAGCGAAACCAACACCACTCACCAGTACGCCTGTTCCCTCCTCGAGTACGCCGTGGAGGAGCCGATCAACGGCGACACGGACCACTACACCCGAGGCGCTTTCAAAATGGAGAGCGACGCCCAGGAGTGCGCCGCAAAGCTCAACGCCGCCGACCCTAACGCACCGTACCCCTACAGGGTCGTGCGCATCGGCACCCTTCACGGCAAGAACCTTCACCACGCCTAGGCAAGGCACCGAAAGTCAAGAAGCACCACCATGCACGGCACGAACAGAAGATCCGCACCAGTCAATGGGGACTGGGCCAACGGCAACGCAGACAGTAAGCAGTACAAGAAGGAGAACCAAGATGGGCCGAGGTCAGGGTGAAGGGGCGCTCTTCAAGGATGCCCGCGGTTTCTGGACCGCGACCGTCGAGCTGCCCCCGAAGAATGGAAAGCGCCGGCGAAAGGTAATCAGGTCGAAAGACAAGAAGGTTGCCCGCGACAAACTCGTCAAGATGCAGAAGGACCTGTCTGAGAACGGTGACATGCCCACCTCGTCGATGCGGCTCGAGGTGTGGTTGCGGCACTGGTTCAGGGACATCCAGGCACCCCGCATCGCACCGAAGACTATTGCCGTGTACCGGACAATGCTTGAGCAGTACATCATCCCCAGTATTGGAAAGTACCGTCTCGACAAACTGTCGGCTGAACATGTGCGTCAGATGCACCGCTACGTCACCGACCAAGGACTATCCCCCACGACCGCAAGCCAAGCGCACCGTGTCCTGTCCATTGCGCTCCGTGACGCCGTACGTGAAGGCCACGCAACCCGGAACATCGCCACGATGGTCGATGCCCCCAAACGTGCACGCACCGAACTGGTCACCCTAAACGCTGACCACGGCATCCAGATCATGCAGACCGTCTCACAGGACCGCCTCGGGTCGCGCATTGCCGCCGCTCTCCTGACTGGTGCGCGTCAGGGTGAACTCATCGGCCTCGAAATCGACCGCGTGTCCGACGTCCTCGACCTGTCCTGGCAGTTGCAGCGGTTCAGTTGGTCCCACGGTTGCGAGAAGCTCGAGAGCGGCAAGCCCGCCTGCGAGTACAGCCAAGGTGCACGTTGCCCCCAACGTCACCTCGAAGCACCCATCGACCGTGAATACCGGCATCTTGAGGGCGGGCTGTGGCTGTCCCGGCCCAAGTCCTCTGCCGGCTGGCGCATCGTGCCCCTTGTCGACCCGCTCAAGTCCATCCTCGAGCGTCGTATCGAAGCGTCCCTTTCCGAGCCGAACCCGCACGGTCTCGTCTGGACTGCCGACCCGCAACTGAATCGCAAAACAGGTCAGCTCGAACTCGACGGCGGGCCACTCGACCCATCACGGGACAATAAAGCCTGGCACGCCGCACTGAAACGTGCCGGTGTTCCCGATGCGCGCCTCCACGACGCACGTCACGCAACCGTCGACCTCCTCTACGAAGCCGAAGTCCGTGAAGAACTGATCATGGAGATTGTTGGCCACTCGACAGTTGCCATGAGTCGCAAGTACCGATCGCGGGGAAACAAGGACCAGTTGCGGGCTGCGATGGTCAAGATGTCACAGCAGTTCCTAACCTCAAATCCGACCGCCGATTCACCACATTTGGGGATAGACTAGCCAAACAAGAAAGGCCAGATCAGGTAGCACTGATCTGGCCTCACCCCATCAACTGACCTACCAGAGAGGGGCTGTCATGCAGTCTACCGAAAAGACGCCCAAACCGTTCTCGATGACCATCCACGGAATTGAACGCGATCTCGAACGCACACCAAATGGTCGTGGTGGCGAAATCCGGCACAGTCCGAGCACGCCCGGCTGGGGTGGTAGCGGTTGCTACGGCGACTACCTGCTCAGGGAATGGCGCGAACTCGAGGACGCCCTCGCTGCCGAGCGTGACAGGGCCGACCGGGCAGAAGCGCGAGTGGCCCAAGCTTGGCGCGAAGGAGTTCGTCACGCCACGGGGGAAATCTCTCCTGACGTCAGCGCGAACCCATACCGCTCCGAGGCCACCGCATGACCGCCCTCGTGTTGTGTCTTGGTTGTGGCACTGAGTTCCCTGCCGGGTCGCCGCAACCAACGAACTGCACCTCATGCCCGGACACCGATTGTTTCGTTTGCGGAGGGGTGAACCGTTGGTCCGTTTCGCAGTACTGCTTCTGCTGGGAAAGCGTAGACACCCTCGCAGACGCTAAATCCGTGTTCTCACTTGACGGAACTCTAAATGTCGCAACAGACGGAAAGCTGAGCATCGCATGACCGACACCACGCCTGACACTGAGTGGGACCTACTCGTCGAAAACGCTGAACGGCTAGGCCAGGACAACCCGGAGTCGTGGCAGTTTTCTGCGTACGAGGTCAAGCTCGCACTCACTCGACTCGCCGATGTGACCACTGAACGAGACCAAGCGCAACAACAACTTGCTTTTGATTGGAACCAGTTTGCCGCACCCGGCGGAGTGGATCTTGTGGCCGCGTATCAAGCATGGATCGATTGGTACAACGCGGACAAGCAGGGCGAGGAAGACACCCACAGTCATGGGCTGGTTCGCGAATACGTTCTCAGTCTTATTACCGAACTACAGAAAGCCCGCAAGGCTCTCACGGACGATGATTTGCGGGATCGTGACACGGTTCCGATAGTTGAGTACGAGGAAGCAGTTGTCAAACGTGAGGAAGCGCTAGCCTACGCGCGTCAAAAAGACCAGCAGATCGGGGACGCACCACACGGCGTCGGCTGCGCGTCAGGAACGATGGCCAACGTCGACGAGTTCTACCCATGCTCATGCTGGAAGGCGGGGCTGTGAACGACATCTTGCACACATACCCATCCGACGATCTCATAGAACACGACACCGATGGTGGCGACTGCCCATGCGGCCCGACCACCGAAGCTGTCCCGCGAGACGACGGCAGCTACGGCTGGCTAATCGTTCACCACTCACTGGACGGTCGTGAGAAGAAAGAGGCAACTCAATGAGTGACCTGGTGACCGAGTTGCGGGAGATCGCTTCCACCTTGCCCACAAACGGGCAGATTCACACTGTGCTGTACGCGGCAGACCTGATTGAGGAGAACCGCAATGATCGTCTGCGAGTGTCGACCAATTGAGAATTACTAATCGCCGCCTAGATCTAGCAACAAGCTGTGACGGTCTCAGCCTGGGTTCGACTCCCGGGGCAGTACGAGGGGCGAATGCGCGATCCTGTATCCAGTCGGGTGAACGTAGCAACTGTCTAGGCAGGCTGACCACCTGGCCCTTCAACCTGGTCAATTAAAAGCGCCCCACCTCATCCGAGGTGGGGCGCTTTCGTGTGTCTACCCATCTTGCTCAGCTCGTTTCACAGCCGCCTCCACCAACGAGACCGGGCTGACACCAATGGCGTCCGCAATCAGGTAGAGGCGAGAGACGGGGATGTCCGAGCCGGCGAGGATGCGGGTCATGGTTCCGGTGGAGAAGTTGGCTGCTGTTGCAACCTGTTCTGCGGTCATGCCCTCTCGTACGTAGGCGGCTTTGATTTCGCGGCCTAGGGCGCGGTTGATCTGTTCTTTGGTAGCTGGCACTAATCAACTGTACCGGGTTGTCCACCACATTTGTTGAAAAAAGATGCCGTACGGGCTTGCACTATCAAGATCTTGAGGATTAGGATCAAGATATGAGCAGAAGAACCCACACCGCCACAGTCATCCAGGACATCAAGTCCCGCATGACTGCGACCGGTACCGATGGACACAAGGTAGCGCAAGCCGCCGACATCACCATCGCCGACCTGAACGCACGCCTCCAAGGCACGCACGAGTTCAACGTCGCCGAACTGGTGACAGTCGGCGGCTTCTTTGCTTTCACCCCCGCACAACTATTCACGGAGGCAGCATGAGCGACACCCAGCTCGACAAGCTCGCCTACTCGATCCCCAACTTCGCCAAAGCAGTCGACCTCTCCGAGACGACCGTACGTGAAGCGATCAACAAGGGCGACCTCATTCCTAGCTACCCGGCGAAGAAGAAGCCGATCATCCCCACCGACGAGGCCAAGCGCTGGCTAGCAGCACTCCCCGTCGAAAGACCGTAGCCAAACAGCTACTTCGTCCGTCATGCAGCGCCTACGGAAGGCGCTAATTGGCGCGCCACAAACACATACCCAACGGATACGCCCGTCATGCACTGATCGGCTCCGACCCGCTGGCACACATAAGACGACCGAGAACCCGCCTGCCAGGTGCAGGGGCGGGGTGCGGTCGGCGGAAAGTCTGGCCGGTATGTCCCGGCAGCAAAGTTTCGCCTTATGGGGCGTCGTAATCCGTAGGTCCGGTACGCCGGTTGACGTCGAAGGGCAGCCCGGATGGTCGTAGCGCGGTTCGATTCCGCGCCGGGCACTAGCTGCGTGTCGACCCGAACCCCACGCAGCTTTCACGTAACCGCAAGCACACAGAGGAGAAGGACATGGATTACCAAACGCGAAACGCCTACCGACACCTCGTCATGTACCTGCAGTACCACTTCAAATGGTATGCCGTCGACAGCCCCATCAGCGGAGACGAACTCGCACGTCTGAAGGTAGGCCACCGTGCCTAGATCCCGCAGAACCAACCCGGACACGTCGCACGAAGCTGCCGAGACGGTGTGGTGCCCGACCGAGGTTGAGGCGACCGTCCTCGACATTGTCCGCCAGCACGGCCCCATCGCCGACGATCAGATCTACCGCCACTACATCCAACGGTCGATCCGCACCGGGCAGGTGTTGCCCACCCCGCAGTCGGTTCGTAGCCGGCGCAGTGAACTCGTCGACGCCGGGTTCATTGGTTGGTCTGGCCTGTACGGCCTGACCGAGTCTCTGCGTCGCACCCGCGAATGGAGCGCCGTCCTGTGAGAGATAGCTACGACACCTACCTCGTCCTGCAAGGAATTCAGGAAGAAGCGTTCGTCAAGAGCGCCGTATATTACGGCACCTTGCTGGACTATTTGCCAGGCACGACCGTCGACTACTTCATCGACGACATTGACGCAGCCGAGCAGTGGGCTTCAGATGGTTACGAGAACTGGCGCAGTGGGTCCACCGCAGAAGAACTGTTCGTTCAGGCGCATGAGTACGCCAAGGAAGCTCGGGTGACTTGGTGACCCCGCACCCTGAGTACGGTTTCCGCCGCACCCCGGAATCGCACATCACCTGGACCACCGAGGACGCTGCACGCCGTGTCTGCTTCGACTACGGGTACACGCTGCTCGTCCGGGATGTCTCAAGTCCGCGGGTTGCGAGGCAGCGTCGATGACCGTCATGCCGTACGAGATCCGGGAATGCAAAACCGGCTCCTACTACTCCTCAGCACCCACCCTCGAGCTTGCCCACGACACCTGCGACCGACTGTTCAGGACAACGGGCAGGTACTTCGTCATCCAGACAGTGAAGGACTACGCATGACTGTTCTGCTCCGCCTCGACTACACGCCCCTCGAAACGTACGAAACGACCGAGGAGCAGAAACTGTACGCAGCGATGCACGCAGTCGGTCGGGTACCCAACGAAGACCTCGCCGAGATCTGCGCCATGTTCGGCCTCCTCGACATCGAACCCGCACCCATCCCAGACGACACGCCCCTGTGCCGCAACGGACGCCACCCACTCACACCCGACAACATTCGCACCAGCATCGACGGCACCAAACGCTGCCGGATCTGCGAACGCAACTACCGCACAGGGGAAAACAGATGACCCCACACAGAAGCATCCGCACGGCCCTCATGACACTCCTCATGGGGGCTTTGCTCATCGCCGGCTGGGCACTCATCACCGAACTGCACACACACAACCCCGCCGCGTGGATGTTCCTCGGAGCAGTCATCGGCGTCGTTGTCATTGCCCCGGCCTGGGCATGGCTAACACGGGCCGCGAATGGCTAGCTCCGGCCAACTCGCCCACACCCGGACCGAATACGTCCACTGCCAAGCCTGCGACCACTTCGCCCGCGACGACGTACACATCGACCCCGAAATCAACCTCTGGGCATGGACCTGCCCCGTATGCACCACTGAGACGAGAGAAGAACTGCGATGAATGAACCGACGGCAGAGCAGATCGAGGCATGGCAAACCCTTTGGTCAACCACTTTCGAGCACAACCCGGGTATTGCTGCTGCGATAGTGGAGCTGAAAAGCTTCCTGCCCGACGCGCTCACGAATCCGCGGCCCGTACTGCCGGAGGAACAGGGCGAGTACCGCTCGGCGTCGGGGCATCTTTGGTGGCTAGATTCTGGCGGCTGGCACAACACGCGCGGTTCGTGGCTCGACAGCCACGCGCGCAAATACGCCCCCTTCACCCGCCTGGTCCCGGAACGACCGCCCGTGACTTTGTTCGAAATTGCGTGTGCGTACCAAGACGCGACCAACGACCACATGATCGAGGACGGGATCAAGGCAATTGCCACCCTCGTAAACGGCACCCGCGCATGAGCATCACCGCTCTGACCTGCACCCACTGCGACTACACCACCACCAGTGTCCAAGCCGCAGACAGACACGAAGACACCCGCATCGGACACGTTGTCGAGTACGCGCATGGGTAACCCGCCCTACGACCACTGCCCCAAATGCGGCCTCAAATCCGACCGCACCTGGCTCAACCTCTACACCGGTGACTACACCGGACGCGCATGGGGCGGGCACTGCACAAGACACGGGCAATGGGCAGAAACATCCCCATGCAGACCCCGCCCAATCGAGCAGGACAACGCATGACCTCGACCCGCACCTACCTCGCCGCCCTAGTCATCCTGACCGGGGCGGTCCTCGTTAGTGGGCAGTACGACATTGTGCTGCTGCCCGTAAGCAACTACGGAACGGAATGAACATGACCAATTCCTCCAAGATCACGAATGACAAGATCCTCGAAGAACTCGTCAAAGCCGGAATTCCCGACACGCGCCTCTGGGACGCCATGATCGCCGTCCGACGGCTCCTGGCAGCGAATCATGACTGACCCGGCCTACGGAGAACTCATCTTCGAACGGGCACAAGAGATCCAGGACGTTTGGGGCTGCGACTACGAGGCGGCTTTGTCACGCGCACGCATCGAACTTGGGAGGAGAAGTAAATGAGCAGCCACATCAACGTACTTACCCAGGCCGTCGAAACCGGCGAATGGTTCCCGGTCATCAGCTACTACCCGCTCTGCGACATCCAACGCAAACGAGCCAGCGAAATGGTGGACGCGCTCAGAACGCTCGGCCTCAAAGCCAAGAAGCAAGAGGTTGGCACATGACACTCACCATCTACGAGACGCTCGAGCAGGGTTCGGACGAGTGGCTGGCTGCCAGATGCGGACTTGTCACCGCCAGCACTGTCGGCCAGCTAATCACCGCCAAGACGTTCAAGCCCGCCAACAATGACACGGCACGCGCACTCACCATGCACCTCGTCGCAGAGAGAATCACTGGCTACGTCGAACCCACCTTCGTCAGCCCCGACATGGAACGCGGCAACTGGGACGAACCCATCGCCCGCGACCTCTACTCCGAGCACTACGCCAAAGCCGTCGAGGTTGGATTCATGACCAACACCTTCGAGGGACACACGCTCGGGTACTCACCGGACGGGCTAGTCGGCTCGGACGGGCTCATTGAGATCAAGAGTCGCCGACAGAAGAAGCAACTCGCCACCATCCTCGCCGACGAAGTGCCCGCCGAGAACATAGCCCAAGTGCAGGCAGGACTCATGGTCAGTGGGCGTGCATGGCTCGACTACGTGTCTTTCTGTGCGGGTATGCCGCTCTACAGGAAGCGCGTATTCCCCGACCCGCGCTGGCAAGTCGTCATCATCGACGCCCTCACCCAATTCGAGGAGACGGCGGCGCAGATGATCGACACCTTCCATGACCGCACCAAGAATGCGCCCAAGACAGAGCGCGTCCCCGACATCGCAGGAATCGAATTCTAACCATGGACATCACTCAAGCCCTGGCCCCAAACAGTGACCAGATCGACGCCATCGAACTCGTCGAACCACGAACATTCACCATCGACACCGGATCACGCATCGGCAAGCGAGACAACAAAACAGTGGCCGAGATCCGACTCGTTGAAGTCGACCGGGTTTGGCGACCTAGCAAAGGCATGCTCGACGTCCTCGCCGCCTGCTGGGGCACCAAGGGTGACCAGTGGCCCGGAAAGCGCGTCACCCTCTACAACGATCCCGATGTGATGTTCGGAAAAGACAAGGTCGGGGGCGTGCGCATTAGTCACCTCTCAGACATCCCCGCCGCCCGTGACATCCAGATCAGAGGCGCAGGAGCCACCGGACGCAAGCGGTCATGGCACGTCGAACCACTGCCCACCATCGCCCGACGCGACTGGCTCGCAGAACTCGCCCTCGCAGCCGACAACCCCGACGCGATCGGCGCACTCGGCAAAGCAGCATCCGACGCAGGGGCGGACGCAGCAACCATCAGCGCAATTCGGGATGCGTGGAACAAGGCCAAGGAGGGTCAGTGAAGCACCGCATTGAACCATTTAACGGGCCTATCCCGTTCCCGGCTGCTCATGCACTCATGGGTAGCGAGGTAGTCAAAACGTTCCTTGGTTTCACCAAAGCGCATGCTGTCGGGCGGGCGTTCATGTGGGCGCGCAAGGTAGACGCGAAAAAGGCCGAGGAGGCTTCATGACCTGGGCGCTCACCTTCGACTACCCGTCACCCCCGATCACAGCTAACCAACGCCACCACTGGCGCAAAAAAGCGGCCCTCACCAAACAGGTAAGGGCCGCTTCCAATTTGCTCGCTAAGTCCGCCGGCATCCCAGCCATGGCGCGATGCGAAGTCAGCCTGATCTGGTTCGTCAGCACCAAGCATCGACGTGATGCCGACAACGTCGTGCCGACACTAAAGGCCATGTGTGACGGCCTCGTAGACGCCGGAATCGTGCCCGACGATACGCCCGCCGAGATGGTCAAACACATGCCCGAAGTCGTCTACATGGGGCCGGGGAAGAAGCCATACATGCAGCTCGCCATTGAGGAGATTAGATGATCAAGCCAATCATGATCGACTTTTTCTGCTGCCAAGGAGGAGCTAGCCGCGGATACTACGAGGCGGGCTTTGACGTGCTGGGCATCGACATGGACCCCCAGCCCCGCTACCCGTTCCCGTTCCTCCAAATGGACGCCATCAAAGCACTCAAGAACTTGAACATGGGCATCGGCCTCACCTTCCGCGGTCAGGGCCGTGAAGTCACGGTCTACCAAGAGGAAGTAGCAGCCCGACATGGCTCACCCCCATGCCAGGCCTTCACAAACGCGCAGAAGATCCAGGGAAACACGCACCCAGATCTTGTTGCGCCAACCCGGGAACTGTTCGAAGAGACCGGCATTCCTTGGGTAATTGAGAACGTACCTGGCGCTCCACTGCGCGACCCGATCATGCTGTGCGGACCAATGTTTGGGCTTGAGACGTACAGGCATCGCCTATTCGAATCAAACATCGACCTCACAGCACCTGAGCACGCAGCCCACACCGTGCCCACGACCAAGATGGGCCGTATCCCGCGCGACGGCGAGTTCATGCACGTCGTTGGCAACTTCTCCGGCGTTGAACGAGGCCGCGAAGTCATGGGCATGCCGTGGGCAAACCGTGACGGGCTACGAGAGGCCATCCCGCCGGCGTACAGCGAGTACGTCGGACGCGAGCTGATCGCTCACATCAAACAGAAAGTCAACTCATGACAGTTCGTGCCGCCTACGACCCGACCATTCCCGGCTGGGTGAAATGCGACTGCGATCACGGCCTAGACCATCGGCTCGATTACGAACCCAGGCTCTACAGCAGTGGTCGAGCAAATGCATGACAAGAGAGGAGGAACCACATGGCGAAGGACGAACGGCTCTACGGAAGATTCACCCTGGACTTCGCTGACAGCCCGAAGATCGCGCCTTTGTCCGATCTGGCGTTCAGAACCCTTGTAGAGATGACTTTGCACTCCCGCCGGATGCTCTCGGATGGGTTCGTTGATGAGCGGATTGCGAAGAAGAAATGGAAAACACGAGCGTTAGCCGAACTTTTGTCTAACGACCCCGTGAAACCGTCGCTGATCGAAACCAGCGGCGGTTTTCTCATTCACGACTTCGGTGAACACCAGCAAACCCGCGCAGATATTGAGAAGAAGCGGGAAGCGGGCCGAGCAGGTGGTAAAGCACGTGCTCAAGCACATGCTTCAGCAGGTGCTACGGCACATGCTCAAGCACCTTCCAAGCTAACAACAGAGACAGAGACAGAGACATCTACTTCTAACGAAGTAGATAGACCACGCAAGCGTGGATCACGTCTTACAGAGGCATGGCTCCCAAGCTCCGAACTGGTGTCACAGGTCAGGCCAATCGCCCCTGACGTCGACCTCAAGGACCAGACGGCACGGTTCGTTGACTACTGGATTGCACAACCAGGGCAGAAAGGCGTCAAGACCGACTGGGATGCCACCTGGCGGAACTGGATGCGGAAACAGCAGGACGAGATGAAACCCAACAGAGGAAGACCCACCCGCACCCAAGAGACCCTGTCGATCCTCGAGATGGGTCAGGAGCTGATGGGTGACCAGCAGAAGGCGGTAGGCCAGTGAATGTGCAGGAAGTCGCCGCAGTCGTGGCGAAGATCAAGCTCGGAGACAACCGGGCGGTGGACAAGCTGGTCATCCAGGAATGGGAGAACAGCATCGGTGACCTCCCCTACCAGGACGCCATCGAGGCGGTGACCATGTTCCGGCGTGAGTCGGATGGCTATTTGCAGCCGGTGCACATCATCCGGAACGTCAAACGTATTCGGGAAGACCGGTCGCAAGGGCAGGGCATCGCAGCATCTCACGTTGCTCACCCTGCCTCGAAGCCGGCGAACTGGGCGGCGATGTGCAGGGCTTGGAACAACGAGGCTGCATGGTCACGAGAGCTGGACGTGTACCGCGCTCAGCTTCGTGCTGAGGGCTACCAGGGGGTCATGCCGTGACCGACGACGCCTGGGACACCTTCGTAGCCAGCCTCAACCCCCAAGCCCTCGAGCAGGAACGGATGCGCCCACCCACTAACCCTGAACTGGAGCGCCCAGGTGGTGCGGAAGACAACCGGATGCGGTCACGACACCAACAGGTCGTGACCGTCTTTTACGCCTCCCTGTCCGGGCACATCACCGGCCTACTTGCACCACTGGAAGCACTCGAAGCCCGACTCATCCGAGACCGGGAAGAACAGATCGCGGCATACGCGAAACGAAAGGCAGCAGCATGAGCAAAGCAACCATCACCGTCGAGGGCCTTGTCACGAAAGATCCGGAGATGCGTCAGGCAGCCGGGAAGAACGTGGTGAGCGTCGACTTGGCACATACCCCGCGCAAGAAGGAAGGCAACGAGTGGGTCGATGCTGGTGAGACGATCTGGTTCCAGGCGTCGTTCTGGGACCGTGAAGCCCAGCCGATCATGGACTCGGTTCGTAAGGGGACGCTGGTCACGGTCACTGGGCAGCCGGAACTGAATCTCTACCAGAAGCAGGACGGCACCCCTGGCGTTTCTGTCCGCATCAAGTTCGGCACGCTGGGCATCATTCCCAGAGCCGCCTCGAACGCCCAGCAGAACGCGCCACAGGGGCAGCAGGGATGGGCGCAGGCTTTCCCCGTACAGACGGCAGCACCCGACGCATGGGCCGCTGACCACAACGCTGAGCTGCCTTTTTAGCCATGAGGACACTCGCGCCCGCTGAATACCTCGGCCAAGACCTATGTCCCAAATGCGGCGATGACGGGAGCGGAACACGTTTCTGGATCTGTGCAGACACAACGCCATCTGGGAAACACTTCACGCACGCCGAGTCATGTGCCCAGTACCACTACGGCGAACTCTGCAACGCATGCGACGCCGAGCTAAGGGCTGAGTTCGGTGACTAAGCCCACCGTTTGCACCGACCCAACGTGCCCGTGTTGGCGTCGTCTATCCGATCACGTATGCGATGACTTACTCCGCCACGAGGGGAACCTTGAACGGCGGACCGAGATGAAGGTGAACCATGACTGACCCGCGGACCGAAGCTGCCCGCATTGGCTTCTGGGATGAAGGAATCGGCGCATGGGCCGACAGCCCTAACCAGGAGCATTCGAACAACATTAGCGAATGGGCAGAGGCGCTAATCCGGCGAGCCATGATCTTGCCGCCCACCCGAGAGGACGACTAATGACTGAGGAAGACACTCCCCCGCCGACGTTCTGGGATCTCATCACCCGGCTCACGTCCGCCGAGAACGGCCTTCTGCCTCAACTGCAGGAGGCCGTTTTTGGTGGCATGGAATCCACCGGTGGCAGTAGCGCTTTCGGGTCGAAGCCGCCCATCGACACCGCCGCAGTTGACCTGCTCGAGCTGATCGGGCACCAAGCCGCAGAAGCACTCGCCACAGTCGACGGCAGACCGACGCCGTACGGCAAGCCGTGGGAGTACATCGAACAGTGGGCCAAACTTGCCCGCGAAGACGACGTGGTCAGAGTGCACGCGCCGGCACTCACCACCGACCGACAAGTGTTCCGCCAGCGAATTGAGACAACAGCGTACCGTCACGCCGAACGCTGGGTGTCGCAGGTGGAAGCGTTCTTCGACCCGCCCAAGGTCGCCCAACTTCTCGCCCCGTGCCCCAACTGCGGCGTCGAAAAGGTCGCCCGCATCATAGACGGCGAAACCATCCACACCTGGGCACTCGTCATGCGCCGCGACAGGGCAACCAACGAAACCATCGACGTCTATTGCCAGCACTGCACTGCCGAATGGCCCAGACGCACTTTGGTCACCTTCGCTGGCGAGATTGGCATCGACGTAGAGGGGGCAATGCAAGCCGCCCTCGCCACCTAACGCAACACGCCGTGCGAACAATGTTGCGCAGACACTGTTCGCGCGGTTATAGTTAGGTGCTCGCTACAAGTCTGCCCAGTGCAAGACAGCGAGATTGTTCCCCGTCGTGATCCGTCACTGGCGGGGATTTTTGTTGGTCGCCCCATCCGGAATGCCGCGAAAGCTAGCGCCGGCACTGGGGCGACCACAACCTCTTCGCGATGGTCTTTGCCGGACCAGCCATCGTGTCGCATTAGACCGGCTGAGCGGTTTCATGCAGTGGCCCGCCAGGTGAACCCAAGCAAAGCTGCCGCCCAGCCTAGAAGCGGACGGATGCAGTAGACCGCTAACGTCCGCCGTGATGCCCGTGACCAGCCGGGACATTCGTCCGCTTCTAGTGCATAAATACTTCCCGCCGCGTCACACGCACTTACGAACTGCCGCCCTGGATAACCGCAACAGCGAATCCGGGAGAGCGGCGACAATCCACAACGGGGCGTCGAGCGGGAACACTCTCACAGAAGGAGACAGATCATGGCCCTTGACGCAACTGGCGCACGATCCGACGCAGCAACCGGCGTCATCACCGCAGCCACCCACGCCGCCGTGTACTCCACCGCCCCCACTGGTGGCGCTGCAGGCACCGCGATCTCGGGTGTAGCACGGCAGCCGATCACCTGGTCGTCCGTGACCGATGGTGTCGCGACTGCTTCAGTCACGTTCTCGGGCTTCCCGAACAACACCACCGTCGCTGGTGCCGGGCTGCACTCCGCTCTCACGGGGGGCACGTACAAGTCCGGCGGGGCCATCACGCAGCGGACCATGCTCACCGGCGACACGCTCACCCTTGCGCTTAGCCTCACCATCTCCTAGTCGTAAGGGGCGAGCATGACGCTCAAAACCCTCGACTTCGAAACCGGGCCAGAAGGTACCGCGCTCAGCACCAGCAACAGTGGTGCGTCACAGATCAACGCCGCATCCGGTGGCTCAGCCAGTTTCGCCAAAGACACTGTTCGCGTCGGCCAGCTCGGTGCAAGGTTCACATCCGGCACCAACGCACTCGCCATTGGACGATTCAACGCCACAGCCGCAAACAACACCCTCTCGGTCGGCGTCGTCTTCCAACACAAGCAGACACCCTCGCTGCTCACCGGCATCCTGTCGCTCCGACACGGATCAGGTGTCGCAGGGCGCATCAACTGGAACCCCGACAACAGCCTGAGCATCGTCGACAGCGGCCTCGGAAACACGCTCACCATCGCAACCGGACTAACCCCCGGCGCGAACTACGAGCTGAGCATCCGAGCCAAGTCCGCAACCACCACGACCGGCACCATCACCGCCGTCCTCTACAACAACGCAGGCATCGAGATCGGGCGCGCCACCTCAAGCGCCTACAACCTCACCGCCAACACGCTCGCAGCCGTCGACGTCGGAATCATCAACACCAACTCCACCGCCGGCACCATCGTCGCACTCGACTACCTGCAACTCGACGACGGCAACGCAAACGAACTGCGGGCACCCAGCGCGGGCACGAACTACCAGGGCACACTCGCGCTTACAGGCACAGGGACGCTCGGTCAGACCGGCACTGCTGCCGGGGCTGCCACGTTGCCGCTCACTGGCGCTGGAACGGTCACGCAGGCCGCAACAGTAGCCGGGACAAGCGCTGCTGCACTCACCGGATCTGGCGCTCTTACACAGGCAGCCACGACCGAAGGCAGCAACGCCCTCCCGCTCGCAGGATCTGGCGCACTTGCCGAGACCGCCACTGTTGCAGGCTCGAGCAGTGCGCCGACAAGTGGCACCGGCACACTCGGCATCACAGCCACCACAAACCAAACGGCCAGCCTCAACCTCACTGCAACCGGCAGCCTCGACATGGCAACCAGTGCGGCAAGGACTGCGGCTGTTGCTCTGGCAGGTAGCGGAACGTTCGCTGCGACATCGGCTGGTGGCGCACAGACTGCGCGGCTAGACCTCGCGACGGTGGGCAACCTCGAAGTAAGCAGCAACGTCGCCTACACCGGATCGCTCAACCTCACCAGCGAAGGCACGCTCGAGCTGACTGTTGGCGGCACGGACCATTACGACCTGCTCGAACTTGCAGGCACCGGGTTGTTCACGTTCACCGAGCTGGGCAAGCAGCGGGACATCACAGTCACCGCCACCATCCAGCCACGCGCATGGGCAGCCACAGCAACCGCACGCAGGTACGCAGCCACACCACAGCCACGACGATGGGACGCACATGCCAACGTACCCACGCGAAACAACTGAGTTCGTGCACGTGGTCGTCGCCGTTGATGGTCAGGCCGTGACTGACGGGGTGGCATTCAGTGTCGTGCCGCGGACCACAGCCAAGCCGCGACCCAGCACCTGGACGCCCGCCGTTGTCATCGACGGTAAGACCGGATGGTTGCTCGAACCCGGCGAACCCGGCGACCTGCAGATATGGGCGCGCGTCACCGACAACCCCGAAGTACCCATCCTTGACTGCGGAATCATCACGAGGAGCTGAGCATGAGTGACGCCACCAAGGACGCACTTGAGTCAGCCCTAGCCGCACATATGGCTGACGAAGCTGACGGCCCAGTCATGCTCACCGGGTACATCCTCCAAGCCTGCGGGCAAGGCATGAACGAAGACGGCAAATGGGCCACTATCTACACCGGCCTTGAAGACATGTCGATGATCGTTGCACAAGGGCTACTTGCTTACGTCAACGAAAACGTCAACCGGCTTAGCTTCGGGGAATGGGACGACTGATGTGGCAAGGGCCGAATGACTGGGATTGACTGGCGCTGCGAAGTCTGCTCCACGCGATACGTCGTCGGATCACTCGTAGCCGACTGTCTCACACGCCACGAGAAAGACGCACTACACATCACGGACTAACCAACCGGGGGAAACACAGCATGGCCGATCAAACCATCGGCATCGAACAAATCGGTGCCTACGAAATCCCACTCACCGCCGGCAACGTCACCAAGATCACCATTGCCAACCGGTACAGCTTCGTGTCCAACCGGGTGCAGATCAGCGTCCACGACGCATCCATGCCCATCTACGCCAGGCTCGGCAACCAGGTCAGCATCAAAGACCCCAACGCCCAAGTCATCGCACCCGGCACCTGGCTCGAAATGCAGACAGGGTACGGCGACAGTGGATCATCCGTCGTCTCTCTCATCAGTGCAGCAGACGCAACCGTGAGCGTGGCCCGCGTATGAACCGCGGACTATTCGGCATCGTCGACGGGCCGTTAAAAGCGGCAGTGAGTATCGCCCAAGCCACAGCAGACAACGCGCGGCAGATGGTACTCAACCGCGACCCACGACTCACGTCACTCGACAGCGCAGTAGCTGACGGCGACAGGCAGCACGCAGCCATCAACAAGCGCATCGACGACCTGCCCAAGCCAGTCTCGAGCACCGTGCAGATCGAATACCGCGACGGGGTGGCCGTGCCTGCTGTCGCCTCATTGCTCGGGATCAGCGCCACCGTGGACGTCACGATCACCTGGCCCAATGCATTTACTGACACCAGCTACATCGTCACGCCACAAGTCAGCACTGCCGTCGCTGGACTGGTCGGCAAGACAGGTGCCACCCTCAAGACCAAGACCACCACCGGGTGCGTGGTGACCGTGACTACAACTGCGCTGATCGCGGCTGGCCAAGCAACATTGTCTGCGGTCGCATACCGCAAGAGCTAAACTAGAAGCGGCCTCAACAAGTGCGTCAACACTTGCGAGGCCTGACCCATCCATTGAGTAAGCAACGGAGTGGCTATGCCCCAGTCTACCTGCAGTGTCGACAACTGCGAACGCCCCATCAAGAACAAGGCACGCGCCCTGTGTGACCCACACTACAAACGACTCTGGCGTTATGGCGACGTACAAGCCAACGTGCCAGTTCCGCCTAAGCGAATGCCTGTTGTTCCCGTCAAGGACTATGCGGACGGAACGCGAGAGTGCCAAGCCTGCCACCTTAGGCTTTCCCTTTCGGAGTACCACGTCGACAAACAATCACCCCTCGGTCGCCGCACCCGCTGTAAGACGTGCCGAGTTCAGGTAGAGACTGCTCGGTATTACGAAGACACCGAGATGGTCAAAGCTCGTGTCGCAAAGTACCGCGAATCAAACCCTGAGTTGATTCGACAAAGGGAAGCAGACCGGTACGAACGCGATAAAGACAAGCGCCTGGCAATCGCTATTGCTCAGTCTCACGTACGACGAGCACGCATACGAAACCAAGGGTTCGAGCGGGGCGTCACCGTGCCAGCCTTGCGCAAACGTGACGGCGACCACTGCCACTACTGCAACGTGGGCATGCACTTCGGGCGGTCTGGCCAAGGCACCCGCCCTCGGAACATGGCCACCCTCGAGCACAAGCAGGCCATCGCACGAGGCGGCAGCCACACCTTCGACAACTGCGTCCTTGCTTGCTGGGCATGCAACATCGCCAAGGGTGCCAAGCCGTACCCGATGGAGGATGGACATGGCCACGAAGACAGGGCGAGGGAGTGCGCAGGATAAGAAGGACAGAGCGCGCATCAAGGCCATACGCGCTGCCTGCCACATATGCGGGGAAGCCATCGACTACGAAGCTGGCTGGCTCGACCCTCGATCATTCGTTGTAGACCACGTGATCCCGTTGGCCAAACAAGGGCCAGACACGATGGCCAACAAGGCTGCAGCTCACAGAGCATGCAACAGCAAGAAGCGAGCAAGACTAGTGGCACCGATCATCAAGAGAAGCGGTTCGCTCAAGTGACATACAAGATGCGCGAATTAGCGACGCGTCTTGGGTGGCCATCCCCCTCCCCCACCCCCTGCCTAAACACCCTCCGGGGTTAGAGAACGTACATTTTGCCCATTTTTTCCACTTGGAGGTTCCATGGCCACCAAGCGAAATGGGAATATTAGGGCGGTCACTGACGCGGATATTCCAGTTCCAGCCGCCCCGCCAAAGACAGTCAGCGAAGCCGCTGAGTCTGGTGACCACCTGGAGCTGCTTATTTCGCTTCGTCGTCGGGTTGCCGAAACTGTTCAAGATCCGAATTGCCCTGCTAGGGATTTGGCCGCTCTCTCTAGGAGGCTCCAAGAGTTGGGCAAAGAGATCGCCTCACTTCAGTTGAAGGCGAAGCAGGAGGCTGCGGAAGATGGCAGCAACAGCACCCCAGACGAAGAATGGGACGCCGAAGCTATCTGAGGTAGCGCGTCACGTGATTCTGCCGGCAGGCGTCGCCTCGACGGGCTGGCCTGCTGTTCGGGACAAATGCGCTGACATGGGTCTTGCTTTCGACAGATGGCAGGACGGTGTTGGCCGCGCAATTCTGAGCAAGCGTGCTGACGGCAAGTACGCCGCCACAGTTGGCGGCGTGGCCATGTCAATTGCCCGACAGACGGGCAAAACGTACACGCTTGGTGCGATTGTTTTCGCCCTGTCTCTTCTGTTTCCGAATACGACCATTCTCTGGACTGCTCATCGGTTGAAGACGGCCAAAGAGACGTTCAAGTCAATGCAGGGCATGGCTAATCGCCGCAAGATTTCACCCCACGTTGATCAAGTTTTCACAGCCGCTGGCGCGGAGGAGATCCGGTTCCGCAACGGTTCCCGGATCATGTTTGGTGCCCGCGAGACAGGCTTCGGCCGAGGGTTTGCCAAGGTCGACGTCGAGGTGTTCGACGAGGCGCAGATCCTCACGGAGCGCGCGCTCGACGACATGCTTCCGGCCATGAACGCTTCCCCGAATGCACTTGCGATCTTTACGGGCACCCCTCCGCGTCCCATTGACCCGGGGGAAGTCTTCAGCCGCATGCGGCAAGAAGCTCTCGCGGCAGGTTCTGGCAAGGGCGATGGTCTGTACATCGAGTTCAGCGCCGACCGGGACGCATCACCTGATGACCACGAGCAGCAGCAGAAGGCAAACCCTTCTTATCCGCATCGCACGCAAATTGAGTCCATCCAGCGGATGCGAAAGCAGCTTTCTGAGGACTCGTTCCTTCGCGAAGGTATGGGCATCTGGGATGCCGACTCAAACCACCGGGTCATCTCGGAAGAAGTTTGGGATGCTCGAGCGGATGCAGCTTCGATGGCAATTGAGCGCATTACGCTTGCGGTCGATGTTCCTCCGGATCGGTCAATTTCTTCGGTAGCTCTCGCGGGGCAACGGGCTGATGGGCGTTGGCACGTGGAGCTGGATGAACAGCGCAAGGGAACCGATTGGATCATTCCCTGGATTCAAGAGCGTGCAGCAAAGAACAGGCTGCACGCTGTTGTGGTCGATGAGATGTCTGGGCTTGTAGAGAAGCGCCGGGACCGGAATTACCTGATCGGCACGGATGTGCTGGTCACTCTTGCTGCGGCGGAAGGTCGAGACATGGCTATTGCGTGCGCAAAGTTCTTCGATGCGGTGGCGGACAAGAGCGTTTTCCACCCGAATCAGCCGCAAGTCAACGCTGCTTTGTCTGTTGCGAGGAAGCGTCCACTTGCTGGCGCATGGGCGTGGAACCGTAAGGACACAGCTTCGGACATCACGCCGGTAGTGGCTGAAACTCTTGCTCTCTGGGGCGCTCAGAACGACAACGTGCAGCGTCCTACGCGGCGCTCTGGATCTAGGACGGCGGTGGTTCTGTGAGCGAGAAGCTGAACGTGCCGCAGTTGTCTGATGATGAGTCGCGGACGCTGAATCATTTGCTTGAGCAGTTGGATGAGAAGCGTGAGCGGAATCTGATCCGTTCGAGCTATTACGAGGGCCGTCGTGCGCTGAAGCAGGTTGGGTCGGTCATTCCTCCTCAGTACGGGAAGCTTGGCCTTGCGCTGGGTTGGTCGGCTAAGGGTGTGGATGGCCTGGCTCGTCGTTGCAATCTCGAGAAGATGGTTTGGCCGGGTGGCGATCTTGCCGCCCTTGGCATGGACAGGCTCGAGGACAGCAACTACCTGAAGTCGGAGATTTCGCAGGGTCGTACCGACTCTCTGCTGCACGGCGTCTCGTACCTGATTACGACTCGTGGCAATGAGTCGCTTGGTGAGCCGGCTGCTCTGGTGCACGCTCGTGATGCACTGAACGCCACGGGGGACTGGAATGTGCGTACGCGTCGGCTGGACAACCTTCTGTCGGTCACGTCGCGCAAGGATTCGAACGTCACCGGCTTTGTCCTGTATCTGGATGGCCTGACGATCAGTGCGGAGAAAGACGGCAACCGTTGGGTTGTCGACAAGTCGGATCATGACTTCGGCGTCCCTGTCGACCCGCTGGTGTACCGCCCCCGGTCGTCGCGGCGCATGGGGCGCTCGAGGATTACGCGTGCGGTCATGTCGACGCAGGATGCGGCTCTGAGGACGCTGGTGCGTCTTGAGGCGCACATGGACATCTACGCGATCCCGAAGATGATGCTTTTGGGTGCTGATGAGTCGATCTTCAAGAATCCGGATGGGTCTCAGAAGGCGTCTTGGCAAATTGCTCTTGGGCGTGCGTTCGGTATCCCGGACGACGAGGATGCGACAAACCCGCGGGCCGACGTGAAGCAGTTCGCTGCCGAGTCTCCTGAGCCGCACCTGGCCCAGTTGAACGCGCTTGCGAAGCTGATGGCTCGTGAGACTGATTTGTCGGATGCTGATTTCGCTCTGACGGATATGGCTAACCCGACTGCTGCTGATGCGTATTCGGAGGCTGAGAAGTCTTTGCTGGCTGAGGCTGAGGGTGCGACGGACGATTGGTCGATTCCGGTTCGCCGGACGGTGACTCGTGCGCTGGCTATCCAGAATGGGCTGTCGTCAATTCCTGATTCGTGGGTGTCGATTGATGCGAAGTGGCGTGACCCGAAGTTCCTTTCGCGTGCTGCTGCTGCTGATGCGGGCGCTAAGCAGATCGCTTCGGTGCCGTGGCTTGCTGAGACTGAGGTTGGTCTTGAGCTGTTGGGGCTGGATGAGCAGCAGATCAAGCGTGCGATGGCGGATAAGCGTCGCGCGTCTGGCCGTGCGGTCATCGCTGCCCTGAACCCGGCCCCTGCCCCCGTGACGACTCCTGTGGTTGCGGCTGATGCCGTCAGCGCGTGAGTCACGGGCGGCGCTGCAGCTTCTGACGTCTGATGCTCTGGGCGCGACTGAGGATCTGTTCTCGAGGCTGAATGGCTCTCCTGAGCAGCGCCGGCTGGTGTTGCTTGAGACGGTTCCTGGCCTGATCGATTACTACTCGGATGGGTCGGCTGCTTTGGCTGCTGATCTGTACGAGGAGGAACGAGACCAGGCGGGCGTCACGAAGTTGTACGCGGTCGAGCCGATTGTGGATGACCGGGTGGTGAAGCAGCGGCGTGGAATCGCGTGGGCTGCTGACCCTCTGTTCTCTGAGACTGATGTGGCTGCGGCGTCTGTTCTGGCCTTGTCTCGGTTGTCAGAAATTGTGCAGCCCGAGGTTGCGCGCCCATACAGGTCAACGATTCTGGGGAATCGTCGCCAGGACCCAGAGGCGATCGGTTGGCAGCGCGTGACTAATGGCGGCTGTCGGCTGTGCCGCATGCTCGCTGCGCGCGGGGTCGTCTACAAGGAAGCAACGACCCGTTTTGCGGCGCACCCTAACTGCCATTGCACCGCCCAGCCGGTCTTTCGTGGCGGCGACGTGGGGGAAGAGGCGGATGTCTTGCAGTACGTCGCTAGCCGCCGTTCTCGCTCTCCGCAGCAACGAAAAGAGTTGCGCGAATACCTGTCCGAGTTCTTTCCGGACTAATCAAGCTACCCCGATGGGGTGAACGTTACGGCCACGTCTAAGGCCGGTCTGATGTGCGACGGCACGGAAACGGGGTAACCGATGAGTGATGCAACGACGACTGATGCCGCACCTGCTGGAAATGCAGCGGCTGAGGGCGACACGAAGCAGACAGAGACGCAGACAGTTTCTCAAGCTGATGTTGACCGGATTGTCAAGGAACGTGTGGCGCGTGAACGTGCTAAGTACTCGGACTACGACGAGCTGAAAGCTAAGGCTGAGGGTTCGAAGACGCTCGAGGAGCGTCTTGCGGCCATGGAAACCGAGCTGACGACGACTAAGACGCAGGCGCTGAAGACGAGCATCGCGGCGAAGTTCGGGATCAGCACGGAGCCTGGCCCTAAGGGTGAACCATCTGACGCTGACCTGTTTCTCACCGGTTCCGACGCCGACTCTCTCACTGCGCAGGCTCAACGGCTTGCGGGGCGGGATGCAGACCGGAAGAAGCAAGGCAATGTCGCGCCCAAAGAGGGTTCGACCAAAAGCGAAGGTACTGACGAGGGCGAACACCGCAGTTTTGCGCGTGAGCTTTTCGGCGGCACCGACTAGACGAAAGGTTCTCTCATGGCAATCCTTGCCACTAGCAACATCACGCTCCCGAAGACCATTGCGGCGGGCATGTTCGCAAAGGCCACGACCGGTTCGGCTGTTGCCGCTCTGTCGGGTTCTGAGCCGCAGCAGTTCGGTGAAGTTACCCACATGACCCTCACGGGTCGCCCCCGCGCTGAACTCGTTGGTGAGGGTGCCCAGAAGGGTTCCACGAACACCACGTTCGGCACGAAGGTTGTGACTCCTCACAAGTTCCAGGTCACGCAGCGCTTCAACCAGGAAGTGAAGTGGGCTGACGAGGACTACCAGCTCGGCATCCTGCAGACGCTCTCTGAGGAGGGTTCGCTTGCTCTTGCTCGCGCACTGGACCTTGGTGTCTTCCACGGCATCAACCCGCTGACCGGTACGGCTGCTGCGTCCATTGTGGCAGGCGACCGCATTGGCACCACCACGAACAAGGTGGAGCTGACCACGGCCACACTGAACACGCCTGACCTGGTGATCGAGCAGGCTGCTGGCCTGGTCATCGCTGACGGCTACCTGCCCAACGGCATCGCTTTCGACCCGCGCTACGCGTGGAACGTTGCAACCGCCCGGTACGTCGATGGCCGCAAGAAGTACCCCGAGCTGGGCTTCGGTTCCAATATCAGCTCGTTCGAGGGCCTGCAGGCGTTCAGCTCGAGCACGGTTTCGGGTCTCCCCGAGGCCACCGCTGACAGCGGCATCAAGGCCATCGTCGGGCAGTGGGATCTCCTCCGCTGGGGTGTCCAGCGCAGCATTCCGGTCGAGGTCATCGAACACGGTGACCCTGACGGCCAGGGCGACCTGAAGCGTCAGAACCAGATCGCGCTGCGACTCGAGGTCGTCTACGGCTGGGGCGTCATGGACCTCGACGGTTTCGCGACCATCGAGGACAAGGTGGCGAACGTCTGATGAGCCGATTCCGCAACCTTGAGACGGATGTTGTTGTGTCCGTCGATGACAGCAAGGATGACCGGTTCGTGAGTGGGTGGGAGCCGGCTGACGGTCCTGCTAAGCGCGCTCCGGGGCGTCCGAAGAAGTCTGACGACTAGTTAGGGAGGGGGCGGTCATGTCTGTGACTCCCAACATGATTGCGGTTGCTCTTGGGCAGGCCGCCCCCGAACCTGATTCGATCCAGGATCAGCAGTGGTCTTTGTGGATTGATGACGCGTACATGCTGATTGATACTCGTCGGTATGGGCTTGATCCGGCGATTGAGATTGATCAGGCGAAGCTTGATTATGTGGTGCGTGAGGCTGTTGTGGCTCATGTGAAGAAGCCGGATGATGCCACTCAGGTGACAGTTTCGGTGGATGATGCGTCTACCTCGAGGTCGTACCGCTCCGGTAAGGGGCGTGTGACGATCCTTGATGAGTGGTGGACGCTGCTGGGTCTGACTGATCCGGGTGGCGCTTTCGCGCTCGACATGGTCGGATTCGCGAACCTGCACTTGCCTTGGTGTTCGTCGATGTTCGGTGCGCTGTATTGCTCGTGCGGGGTGGACATTGCTGGCCGTCCGATCTTTGAGGGTGGCCAGGAATGGTGAGCCTTGATGCGGATGTTCAGGCGCAGTTGCCGTTCCTTCGGGGGCAGGCTGAGGGGCGCATGACTGACCGGTGTGACATCGGTTGGGAGCGCCCTGGTGACATTCTGAACGAGGAAACGGGCGAGTATGAGTCAGCGTTTGAGGTCGTCTATTCGGGGCCGTGTCGTTGGCGTACTGGGGCTACTGCTGCTGGCGAGATTGATGCTGCTGGTCAGTTGCTGACCGAGCAGGACGAGACGCTTAGCTTGCCGATTGCGACGTCGACTCAGGTGCGTAAAGACATGGTGGTCCGCATGACCGCCTCGCTCACCGACCCTGCTTTGGCTGGCATCAAGGCCCGCATCAAAGGGCCGTCCGTCGGTAGTTACATGACTGCACGCCGGTTCAGTGTCGAAGTGACCACCTAGGAGGCGTCATGCCTGATGGATTTAGTGTGGACTTCTCGGCTCTCGACAAGCTTGCTGCCGACTTGGGCAAGGTGCCAAAGGATGCGGGCGAGAACGTTCGCAAGGCCACTGAAGTGTCTGCCCGAAAAGTGAAAGACCAATGGAAATCCAAGCTTGTTGGCGCTCGTAGCTTGGGTCAGGCCAACCGTGCGATTAGTTATGACCTCAAGGGCGGTCGCGCTATTCGCGGCTCACAGATTGAGGCTGAGATTGGTGCTGACCTTGGTGGCCAGGGGTCGCTGGTCGGCATTGTTGAGTACGGGTCGCCAACCTTGTCGCCTCGAGGCTATGGCTTAAAAGCACTTGAGGACACGTCTGAGGACTTCCAGCGGGGCCTTGAAAAAGCAATTGCGGATGCAGAGCGGAAGGCTGGTCTATGAGTCTCCGTAAGACTGCCGCTACGATCTCTGCGCGCCTCCAAGAGGACGCAATCTTGAACGGGTCGACCTATCAGGGCATCGTGGCGAATCGTCCGAACCGGTATTTGTCGTTCTTCTTGTCCGGTGGCCGGCGCGATCAGGCGCGCCTGACGGGGGCATCGTCATTGATCGACTATTCAATGGTGACTCATTCGGTGGGCACGACTGCTGAGCAGGCGCAACTCGTCGAGGAACGCGCTCAGGCGAAGCTGATTGATTGGACACCCACTATCGACGGCATGAACTGCCGCCGAATGCAGCATGCGGGGTCTCAGGCCATCGAGATCGACTCCGATCCGAACCCGCCACTGTTCTACATCACGTCGAGCTACAGCTTGACGATGGAGCTGGTCGGCTAACTACTTCACACGAAAGGGGCACCCAAGCGGGTGCCCCTTTTTCTGTGCCCAAAACCCTGCCGCTGCGCCCGCTTCTGGCAGTAGTCGCCCCGCCGTTGCGGGGTTCATCGATAGGAGAATCCCTATGGCCATCGAGCCAACCCCGGCATCCACTCAGTCTGATGGAAACTGGCGAATCACTAACGTTCCGGCTGGGTCTAACGCCAAGTCGATTGCCATCCTGAACGGCGCTACTGCTAAGCCGATTACCTACGGCCTGACTGCTGATGGTTTCAGCTCGACGGTTACTCAGGCGACGGTTGAAGACAAGCGTCTGACCCTGGTTCAGGATCTGTCTCGACCTGGCAAGGTTTCTGAGACTGCTGAGTTGAAGGCTGTGGCTTCGGTCACGACTGACTCTGCTGATCAGGTTCTCCTGGCGCTTTCGGTTTCGCAGGCTGAGTCGCAGTTTGTTGTTCGTCGTGGCGTCAGCAACTCCGCAGTTCACGCCACCGGTCAGATCGCCGACATCATCACGGCTGTTGTGGGCGTCCGTCGCCCGGATGCGCCGGCTGAGAACGGCGTGGACACCGCGACCTACACGCTGTTCCTCACGAAGCCCACTGAGCGTCAGGCCGTCCTGGTCGCTTAGTCCTAAACCCCTGCCGGGGTGCCCACCGTCACCCCGGCAGGTCTCATCTTCACGGTGGATGGAACGGTGGATGTGATGGGTTTCTCAGATGACTTGAAAGCAGCCAAGACGGCTGCGGTGCCTCACGTTGACGTGATCGTGCCTGTACATAAGACCGAGTATGTGCTTCGGTTCCGCAAAGCAGATTCGCTGGTCTGGGTCGAGGCGGTTGACCGCTCCCCTGCACGCCAGCCAATCGAGAACTACCCATATGACAGCCTCTACGGCTACAACCTGCGGAACGTGACGCGTCTTGTCGCACCGAAGACGGGCGTACTTCTGATCGATGGCAAAGAGGTGCCACTTCGGGTGGATGCCCCTAACCCCGATGAGCCGGACGCTGAGCTTGTGAATGAGTGGGCTGAACTGTTCGAGACGATCAGTGGCCGGGCAGAGTCGAAGATCGGCGATGCTATTTACGCTCTGAACGAGTACGAGTCGCAGGCGGCTCTTGCTCGGACGCTGGCGGCCCTAAAAAAAGCCCAGACCGGCTCGAGAAAGAAGTCGGCCTAGCAATCAAGATGGGCGTAGCGCCTCGGAGGTTGCAGGGCTGGGAGCCGCGCACATTCACCGAGTACGAGTACGACGAGGCTGGAATGCTGGTCAGCACCGCTACGACTGCTGAGCCTGAGTTTGATGCAAACCAGTTGGCGTTGCTTCTGGCCCATGAGGAAGTCCTTTCGGACCGTGGGCCTCATGGCCTGCCGCTCTCCGAAACCACGGACCCGCGTGCCGATCCGGCGATTCGCGGCGGGTGGCGTTACGAGGCGAACAAGTCGCCTCGGTTTGACTACGCGGCTCAGGCCATCGCCCACGCTCAAGATGCCTACTACAAGGCTTACCCCGACGAGCCGCGGGGCGGTCACGGTTGGTATGCGCGCCGCGTTGATGCCTAGTTCTTGACGAGCAGGAAACCGATGGGGCCAATGGCTGCTGGTCGGCTCACGGTCACGGGCACCCAGCCCTGGCTGACGTAGGTCGAGTTCAGCTCTGCACTGGCATAGGCGTCTACGTCACCACTACGGATCTGCTTCCCGTCGCTGGGGAGTGAGACGTATTTGTACTCAGCCATTTGGCGATTCTCGCATAACTACAGAGGTGGTGCCAGATGGCGACCAGAAATACGAAAGTTTCTTTGGTTGCGGAGGTGTCGGGCTACATCTCCGGCATGGAGGCTGCGGCGAAGAAGACTCGTGAGCTTGGTTCTGAGTCCGAGAAGCTTGCCCAAAAGCGGGATGCGATCAACCTTCTTGGCGGCGGCCTGCTTGCCCTTGGCGCTGTCGGTGTCGCAGCCGTGGGCCTTGCGGTGGCTAAGTTCAGCGAGTTCGACGAGGCAATCTCGAATGTGAAGGCTTCGACGCAGGAGTCTGCCGGCAACATGGCGCTTCTGCGGGATGCTGCTCTCGAGTTTGGGGCCTCGTCGGTCTTTACGGCGACTGAGGCTGCCAACGCGATTGAGGAACTGGGCAAGGCTGGCATTTCGACGTCGGACATTCTGGGTGGCGCTCTCGAGGGGTCGCTTAACCTGGCTTCCGCTGGAGGGCTGGGCATCGCACGGTCTGCCGAAATCGCGGCTACGACTCTGCAGCAGTTCGGCCTGGCCGGCAACCAGGCTGGGCGGGTCGCTGACACGCTCGCGGCTGGTGCTGGCAAGGCGCTTGGTTCGGTTGATGACCTCGCTGAAGGTCTCAAGTTTGTCGGCCCAGTTGCGTCGTCAATGGGTGTGTCTCTTGAGGAAACCACTGGCGTTCTGGCCCTGTTCGCCAAGGCGGGCATCGTCGGCAGCGAGGGTGGCACTGCTCTGCGAGGGATGCTTTCCTCTCTGACATCGCCTTCCAAGGCTGCTCAGAAGGAAATCGAAAAGCTCGGCATCACCCTCTATGACACTGACGGCAAATTCCTTGGTCTTCAGAACGCTGCTGGCCAGTTGTCTGGCGCTTACTCGGGGCTGAACGATCAAGCTCGGGATGCGTCGCTCGGCATCCTGTTCGGCAATGAGCAGATCACCGCTGCTCGAGTGCTCTACGAAAAAGGTGCTGGCGGCGTTGCGGAGATGACTGCCGCAGTCACGGACAATGGTTATGCCGCTCAGGTCGCCCGAGACAAGCTCGACAACCTCCGGGGCGACGTTGAGAAGCTCGGTGGCGCATTCGACACCGCCCTCATTCGTTCCGGATCTGGTGCCAACGACGCGCTCCGCACTCTGACGCAGTCCGCCACTTTCCTCGTGGAATCCGTGGGTAACGCGCCGCAGTCGCTGCTCAACGTCGGCCTTGCAGTCGGCGTGGTCGGTACGGCTGTTGCTCTGGCTGGCGGAGCCGCACTACTGGGCATCCCCAAGATCGTCGCTTTCAAGGACGCCCTGGTCCTGCTCGGCGTTAGCGGCAAGGGAGCGGCCCTGGGTATCGGTCTTGTAGGCGGTGCTGTTGCTGGGGCAACCCTGGCGATCAGCTTCTTTGTGGCAAAGCAAGCAGATATTGCCGCCACTACTACCGAGCTTGCGGACACTTTGGACGATGCAACAGGTGCGTTCACGGACTACACCAAAGCTGCGATCATCAAAAAGCTTGCAGACACGGGCGCTTTCGCTGCGGCGAAAGAGGCGGGTGTTTCGCAGAAGGAATTGACCAAGGCTGTCATTGAGGGCGGCGACGCACTTGATGACGTCAAGGCAAAGCTCGACGACACCAACACGCTTGGCTCGTTCTTCACGGGCCAGGGAATCGCGGCGGGCAATGCGAAAGATTCCATTACTGATCTTCGAACTGCTCTCGACGACAGCAAAGCCGCGTTTGACGACACCAAAGCTGCTAGCGATTCTGCGGCTGAGGGCACCGAGAATGTGGCCGAGGGCATGTCGAACCTTGCCGGCCAAGCTTCTGCCAGCGCCGACGAGGTCGATGCACTCAAGGCCGCGATTGAAGGCTTTGGCTCGGCGCAGCTTGATGTGAACTCTGCTACTCGCTCATTTGAAGCCGCAGTGGATGACCTGTCGGCTGCTGTCACCGAAAATGGGGCAACCCTTGATGTGGGCACCGAGAAGGGGCGCGCTAACCAGGCCGCGCTTGACCAGATTGCTACCTCAACGCTGGCCTTGGCTAGCGCCACATACACGCAGACTGGCTCGCAAGAGGCGGCAAGTGCGGTAATCGAGGTCGGTCGTCAGAAGCTGATTGAGGCGCAGGGTCAGCTCGGCGTCACAGGGCAAGCCGCTCAGGCGTACGCGGACAAGCTGGGTCTTATCCCCGGCAATATCCAAACGGCTGCTCAACTGACTGGTGTTGCCGCTGCTGAAGCGCAACTGAATCAGTTGGCCCGCGACCGTGCCGTCTCTCTGAATATTCGCGTCAACGAGCAAATCAGTGCAGCCAACCGCGCTGGTGGCGCTACCTCGACTGTCGGCGGTGTTCCGTTCGCTGACGGTGGTGCGGTGTTTGGGTCGGGGCCTATCGGCGTCGACTCGGTGCCTGCAGTTCTGGCTCCTGGCGAGCACGTTCTTACTGTCGAAGATGTCGCTCGTCTTGGTGGCCAGCCTGGGGTCTACGCCCTCAGGAACCGTCTCAAGGGGCAGGGTGTGCAGGCCTTCGCGAATGGTGGAGCCGTCCAGTACGCGCCCTCGATTGCGCCGCAGGCTATGTCGTTCGGCGATCTCAACCCGTCGTTCTCGGTGACGCTCCAGTCGAAGGGCGGTATTGACCTGACGAAGTACATCGATGTGTCGATTGCGCGTGCGGATCAGCAGGGCCAGTTGTCGAACCGTATGGGAAGGCAGGTCCGCTGATGGCTTATGCACCTGAGTTGACTGCGTATCCGGCTGCTGCTGGTTCTGGCCCGAGTGTTGAGGTGTTTTTCGGTTCGCTGCCGGCTGGTACGGCGTCGTTGACGTTGTTCCGGTCGGCGGGTGGGCGGCAGTTCACGGTTCGTGGTGGTGTTCGGGCTTCGACGGCTGGGCAGTTCACGCGTCGTGATGGTGAGGTGCCGTTTGGTGCGACTGCTACGTATCGGGCTGAGGCGTTCAATGCTTCGGGTGTGAGCCTGGGGTTTACGGATTCGGCTTCGATCACGGTGGCTGAGTTGGGGACGTGGGTGCATAACCCGTTGGACCCGGCTGGCGCTGTGCAGGTGATGTTTCGTGAGTCTGCGGCGCGTGACCTGTCGAGGCCGACTGAGGGTGATGTGTTCTACCCGCAGGGCCGCCGTGTGGGGGTTGTCGTTTCGGGGCAGCGTCGTGGGTTGTCGGGTGTGAAACTCGATGTGATCGTGGATGACATTGAGTCTGCGGACCGGTTGCAGGCGATGCTCGGGGACTACAACTCGGACACGGTCCCTGTCCTCTGCTTCCGGATTGGTGCTGAGGATCGGGTGCGTCTCCCCCGCCCACTGTTCGCTGCGGTGCTGGATGCGCGTGAGCAGGATCTGACGTACGTGTTGGGTGGTTCGCAGATTGTCACGGAGATGGAAGGTGATGAGGTTGCTCCCCCGGCACCTGGTCTGTTCATTTCGTTGCTGACTCGTGCGGACGTGAACGCGTTCTATGCGTCTCGTGCGGACGTGGATGCGTACAACTTGACGCGGCTGGATGTGGCCCGGAATTACGGGATTGCGGATGGTTCGTCTCCTGCGTTGGGGACGGTTGAGTCGCCAGCTGGTTCGGGGTTGTACACGTTGGGTTCAGCTCAGCAGGCACCGGAGGATGGCATGTTCCTGACTACTGGGTTCACTGAGTCTCCTGCTGGTTCTGGTTTGTACGCGATGGGGGGTGCGCTGTGAGGGCTGGTTCTGATGCCCTGAAGGGCGTCCTCAAGGGTGGCGGTTTTGGTACCCGGCTGGTGGTGGATTCGTTCTATGGGGCGACCCGTACGGCTGCCGGTTTGGGTGCTGATGGTTGGGATCTGAAGTGGGATTCTGAGGCAAAGATCAAGTCGGGTGGCACGGTCACGATCGTGGATGCGTCGGATGATGGTTCGACGTTGGTCCCGCGGTCGTTCACTGACAAGCTTGCTGTGGCAGGGCAAGAGGTGAACGTTGCTCTTGAGGTGTTCACGGATGGTGGTTTTTCGGAGCGCATCCAGTTGGGGCATTACCGGGTGACTGCTGTTCCGTCGTCGTCTGAGACTGTTGTGGATCTGCGGGGTGCACCGGTTGTGGTGTCGTCGCGGGTGTCGTTGACGCTTGAGGACAGGCTGATTGGTGTGGAACGGAAGGGTTTCCGTTCGGAGCAGAACCCGCCTGCCGGGGCGACGTGTTGGGGTGAGTTGCAGCGCCTTTCGGGGTTGCAGGTTGTTCGGAGCGTGGCGGATAAGCCGGTTCCTTCGGGGACGGTGTATCAGGCTCAGCAGGGCGGTGTGCTGAAGGCGTGCGAGGAGATCGCGGACGCTTTGGGTGGGGTGCCGTACATCACGCCGGATGGTGCGCTGTCGGTGCTGCCTGATGCTCGAGGCTCGGTTGTTGCTGAGCTGGTGTTGGGTGATGAGGGCACCATTCTGGATCTGACGGACACGATGGAGTCCGAGGGCATCTACAACGTCGTCGTCGGCAACTTCGAGGACGCAGACCGCAACCCGATCTATGCGGTTGCGCAGGTGACTACTGGCCCGTTTGCTGTGTCGTCGCCTTACGGGGAGTACACCCGCTACTACGCGTCGGACTTCGTGAAGACGAAAGCGGCGGCTGATTCTGCGGTGAAGGCGGTCCTGTCGCAGGCGCAGAAGGGGCAGTCGTACCGGGTGCCTGTGCAGTGCATTGTGAATCCTCTGATTGAGGATGGCGACATGGTTTCGGTGGAGCGCCGTATTGGTGATCCGTTGGTGGGTCGTGTGGTGTCGCATTCGTTGGGTTCGTCGAACTTGATGAATTTGGAGCTTGATGTGGTGAGGGAGCTGGTATGACTCTCGCGGCCCGGATCACTGAGCAGTTGGCGAATGTTCCTGTTGTGGGGATGAAGATGGGGACGTTGGTTGCCCGGTCGGGTTCGCAGGTTTTGGTGAATCTGGGTGAGACGACGGCTTTGCTTCCGGTGTCTGCTCAGCAGTTGCCGCCTGCTGGTCATCCTGTGGTTGTTCAGACGTTGGATGGTCGGGTGACGGTGACGGGGCCGGCGCGTTCGTTGCCTGGCCGTGGGGTAATCACGGCTTTGGGTTCGCCTCGAGTGAGCGTGTTGGCGTGGGATGTGACGTACACGCTGCCGGTTGCTGGTTCGTACACGCCGTCGCTGAATGACCAGGTGTCGATCACGTGGGATTTGGATGGCGGGCTTGTAACGGGTTCCATTTCGGCCCCAACTAATGTGACGCCGCCGGATCAGAACACGGGCGGTCCGGCTCAGGAGTTCCATCCGCCGCCGTTCACTGCGGTTGATACGGGGTCGTTCCAGTCGGGTCGGTGGACTAAAGCTGATGTGTGGGCGTCCGATTCGCTGGTCGGGGCATGGTTCTACGGCACCGGGGTTGCGGATTCGATTCCTGACACGGCTGCGATTGTTGCTGCGGCGATCTATTTGCCTGCGACTCGTACGGGTGGGGCGTCACCGAACTTGCAGTTGCACACGTCGCCCACGAAGCCGTCAGGTTCGGTGGCGTTCGTGGGTGCGACGTATCAGCCGCCTGGCCGTACTGGTTGGCAGCCGTTGCCTCTTTCGTTCATCGACTATCTGAAGGCGAACGGTGGCGGGATCGGCCTGAATCACGGCGGCTACAACGTGTACGCGAGCCGTGGTCAGGATGGTCTGACGGGCGCTCTCGACATTACCTGGCGTAACTAGCCACCTACTTTTTCTCGACCGGCCTATGTGCCGGTTTTTTCGTGCGCCCGGAAGGACACATCATGGCGGCAGACGGCACCAGTGGCAGCAAGAACCAACCCCAATTTTTGGACGGTGGGGCACCTGACCTCGCCACCGACAGCAACCTCGTCTCGGACTATGCCGCCAAGGTCGGCAACCGGCGTGTAGGGACCACAGCGGAACGTAACGCAGCGACCGGTAAGGACGTGTGGGAAGGCCTCGAGTGGCACGACACGACCACGAACAAGGTGTACAGCCGTATCGGTGGGTCGTGGACTTTGCCGACGACTTACCTGAACGGTTCCAGTTATGCCGCTGCTGGTGGTGTCGCTGTCCCCTCCAATGCGGTCATTCAGAGGTATGAGTTCTACACGGAGCTTGGCCTGAATGCGTCGGGTGTGGGTTCGTTCAACTTCGCGACCCCGTTCCCGAACCGTTGCGGCGGGATCTTCATGCAGACCATTGGTGGCGCACAGAACAACCCCGTCGTCAACGGCGGGCAGTTGTCCGCGTCGGGTGTGTCCATCTTCGTCAACGGCGGTGCGAACGCATCCGTGAAGGTCAGCGTTCAGACGTGGGGGTGGTGACTGTGGCTACCGAGCCTGAGTTCATCACTGCCGACCAGGTTGGCCCACCCCCGGATCTTGACGGTCAGCCGCAAACGGATGGAGGCCCACTGTGAGTCTCGATTCTGCTGCCGCTCTTGCCCGTGCCCGCTCCGTTGTGGGGTTCACGGTTCGGCCTCAGGGCCGGTGCCTGGCGAACGTGTACCAGTGGTTCGGTTCGCCCGCATCTACTGGTCCTGGTGCTGGCCGTTTCGCGACCGCACTTGACGCATGGAATTACGCCGCAGACAAACGGCACGGCGACCTGTACCCGCCTGCAGGTGTGCCCGTCTATTTCGGTGTCAGCCCGAACCGGACGGACGCGAACAAGCGTGCCGGCGATGTGGGCATGTCGATCGGTGGCGGCTTGGGGATCTTCACTGATTCCTCTGGCGCACGGGTTGGCGTCATGACGCTCGCGGCTCGAGCTGTGCAGACGCAGCGGCCTTACCTCGGATGGTGCGGCGACTTCGTGGGCCACCCCGTCACAGCAGCAACCACCATCACCCCCGCCGCTACTACTGCGGTCGAGTTCCGGGCGGTCACTGCCCAACGAAAGGACGAACCCATGTTCCACCTTAAAGGCAGCAGCAAACGCGGCGAAGCACTTGTCGGCCCGGGGCACTATCACTCGTTGACCCCTGAAGAGTCCAAGCAGATCACCCTGTTGGCGTCGGGCGTGATTGACGCCACGGCGAATGACCGCCTGTATGACCTGATCAAGGCGATGTGTTCTAAGCCGTAACTCTCTACCAACCCTGGGGAGGGTTCATGAACAAGCTGAAACGGGCGCTTGCCCGGGTTGGGCGTGCCTCTATTTGGGCACCGGGGGCGATCCCTCCTGATGAGATCAAGTATGCGGGGCCACTCAAACGGGTGGCCCTTCCTGTTTTCGACCTGCTGCTGATCGTGGGTGGCATCTACGCAGTCCAGTCGGGTATCCCTGCGCTGGACACGTTGCTCCCGGATGCGGCGTCTAACGCCCTAGGAATCATCTTCGTAGTGTGCGCCGTGGTGTGCCTGTTCGGGGCTGCGTTCCCCCGCCTGTGGCCTGTGGAGATGGGCGGGAAGATCATGCTCGTCTCCATCCTCGGCATGTACTTCGTGGCGTTGCGGACGGTGGGCGGCGGTACGTCGACGCGCCTGTTCGTGAGTGCTGCTGTCGTGTGGGGCCTGGTTCTGCCGGTTCTTCGGCTCTGGTATTTGGGCGTCGAGTACGCGGGTAGGCACAACAAACCGCGACGGCGGGGAACGAAAGGTACCAAGTGATCCCGGAATGGTTGCAGCTCCTAGGTAGTGGTGGTCTAGGCGCTCTGGCCCTGGGTGTTCTGGTGTTCGTCGCCACCCGCAAAAAGGACGTCGCCACCGACAACAAGGATCGCTTCCAGACGTCGCTGGACATTGCCGAGTTGGTCCGCTCGGAAGTCCAGAAAGCCACCCAGCCACTTATGGAGCGCATCCAGAAGCTTGAGACCGGTGTTCTCACTTCCCGGACCATCCTTTACGCGCACTTCCAGCGCCTGTCGTGGTGGGACGAGCGTGGCCGTCACGGTGCGCTCCCCCTTCCCGAAGACAAAGACTTCGAGGCGCTTGGCATCGACCCGCAAATGTTCGAGTCGACGGTTGAGCGTGCTGTTGCCACTGAGGCCGTGAGCAAGTTGCGGCAAGACGAAACCACTAAGGAGTAACTATGTTCGCCAAGATCCAGTCCGTCGCCAAGTTCCTTGTTGCCCTGATCGGCACGCTGATCACTGCGGGTACGACGTTCATCCCTGAGGAGTACGGCCCGTGGCTTGGGTTCGCTGCTGCGATCCTCACGGCTGTAGCTACCTACGTGGTGCCGAACACGCATGTCGAGCCAACGCGCGAACACCTGGCTGAGTAATAAAGTGCCGCCTGGTTCCGCATTCCGGAACCAGGCGGTGGCCTGCCACGGGCTTAGAAGTCGCGCGTTTACAAGCACTCCGAACGCTGCATCACTTGCATGGGCGTTACGCCTAATGCCTCAGCGAGTGCGGCCATGTGCACCACGCGGATGTCCAGCTCGCCGTTGAGAATGCGGTTGATCGTGGCCGTGGAGATGTTCGTCCGTTCATGCAGCACACGAACGGGCAGCTTAGCCTCGGCCTTAAAGCCACGTAATGCTGTGGCTACCCGATCATTGGGGCCAGCCTTCCGGAGAGTGCAGAGCGGGTCGATGGTCGCCTTGCTCAAGTCGAGACTCATCACTGCCCCTCGAATGCGGCGTTGATGTAGTCGATTACGTCCTGCTCACGGAACATGATTCGGCCTCCCATTTTGGCCGACCGCGGCCCGGTATTGACGCTGCGCATGTAGCGGACCTGTGCCGGCGTTCTGCGCAGCATCTCGGCCACTTCTTCGAGGGTAAGGAGCTTGGTCATTTTGTGCCTTCCGAGTCAAGAGCGCTGAGTCTGCGTCTATTGGTGTCGAAAACGAGCATAACCCACACCTGGCGGCACAGCAACCAGATCTGATGAATTCGTATCCAAATTTGCTCGTCCAAATCGAAAGAGGCCCCTTATGCTGACTGCAACCATCGACCTGACGAAGACGCCCATCGAGCTGACCGTTGTGTCGGATAAGCGTGCCGTGTCTGTGCAGGTGACTGCGGTTGGCGAGACGGCGACTGCTACGGGCCGGTTCGGTGTGAAGCTGACCGACCCCGACCGCACGTGGACGCTGAAGACGGATGACGGCAAGACGGCGGTGTATACCGCATGAGCCGTGTGACGGTGGCGGTGGCAGGTGAGACTGCCACCGTCGACTACACGGTGGATGCGCTACCCGTGCTGCCTGAGGTGGCCTGGTTGACGCTGAACCCGGTCAGTGGGCAGCACATTGGTGTTGCGCTGAAGAAGCTGGCATCGGAAGCGCGCGTCGTTCTCCCCGCCGGCGAGTACCCCATCGTCGACAACGCGGACGTGAATAACTACTCGGTGTACGCACCCAAGTCTCTTGGATTGCGGGGGGCTGGGATCGACAAGACGGTCATCCGCACAAAGCCGAACAGCTTCACCTACAAGGTGTCGCGACCCAAAGACGCGGGCGCTGGTTTGCTGCGTTACGGCCCGAATGGTGGCAGCGGCGGCAAGGTGCGCACCCTGTCCGATCTGGCCTTCGTTGGTGCGCCTCAAGCTGGCCCTGATGGTCTGCCCATGTTCTCGAGCGGCCTGGTCAACTACATGGGCCGTGGTGAAGTCTGGCAGCGGATACGAGTCCGGGGAATTGCGTACGGCGGCGGCAACTCGCCGAACACGGGCGAGACGTTCATGGTCAACGACTACCGGACCATCGACTCGACCTATCTTGACTGCGACTTCGACGGTCGCGACGAGGCAGGCTCGATGATCAGCGCATCCCCCATCGGGTTCAACGGGTCTGTGCGTCCGACAATCAAACGGTCGTACATCCACCACTCGCTGTACTCGGGTCTGACGTTCTCCATCGCAGGGTCGGTCGCCACACCCACCATCGACCCCACGACTGAGGACGTGCGGATCGAGATGAACGCCAACCACCCCGGCGTCGGGTCGGGTGGCAGGTTCTCGGGCATCAACCATGAGTGGGTGCGCGGACAAATCACACACATTCGCCCCAGCATCCAACTCGACCAAGCAAGCCTGTGGGACTCCAACCACATCAGTCACGGCTGTGACCAACTGCCCGACAACCCTGTCCCCATGTTCATCGACAACCCGACCTGGTTCGCATCCCCCACATGGGCTAACGGTGCGTTCACGGTGAAACTGTGGGGCAACCAATCGACCCTGCCTATTGTCCGGAACGCTGACGGGTCGCTTAAGCGGGCTGTCGTTGTCGCGGGTCAGTCACCTGCCCGCCGGCTCATCGACCCGCTGACCGAGTTCGCCGTGTCAGTCGGAACCGGATACGTCGCCCCCTAACCCGCTCTATTCACTCAACGCAATAGAGCCGTATCAACTCCACTAGATCCGTCTGTTCTGCCGTCCCACATCGGGGCGGCTTTTCTGTTTAACCGAAAGGTCGTCCCCATGGGTGTCCCCCGCCTCGTATCCGCCGACGTCGACAGCGGCAAGCTTCCCGACGTCGTACTCGACTACCTCAGCAACAACCTTGACATCGCAGGCGGAGACAACGGATCAGCGACCGCGCAACCAATGACCGCGGCCCTCACTCGGGCACTTGCATCTACCGCCACCAATGACGACTCCGCCCCGGGTACGTTCCGCATCATTGGCCTGGGGTCGTCGGTTGGTGTCGGTGCAACCCTGCCCGATCCGTCCACTCAAGCCCCCGTGAACCGTCTTGCCGCAAGACTCAAACCAGTCCTCATCCCTCTGAGCAACAAGCCGGTCGCTGTCACCAATCAGTCCGTCAACGGCACAGCCATCCTCACGGGCTACGAAACCCACTACCCTGCAGGCAAAACGGCTGCGGGCGGAAACCCCAACCTGGTCGTCATCGCCTACGGAATGAACGACGGCATGCCCGGTGCCTATCACACCGGCCAGACATACCCCAGCGTCTACACGTTTGGTCGCAAACTGGTCGAGCAGGCACAGAGCGACGGTGCCGACGTCGTCATCTTCACGACCCCGCACCCCAACACGAACTTCATGACCGACTCCATGTGGGTCACCCCCGGAACGAGTAGCTACCCGTCGAACCCTCCGATCCCTGCTGACAACAAGGCAGGCAGCACTGTCCAGTACGTGAACGCGGACGGCACCAGCGTTCCTGCTTCGTATCGGCACGTCAGGGTGAATGAGTCGCTGCGCCGGCTCGCAGCAGACACGGGCGCGATCCTTCTCGACGCCGAAAAGTATTGGTTCAAAGCGGTCGCAAAGTACGGCCTGGGTGCCCTCTTTGACACCAACGAGTACGCACACCCGAACCTGCTCGGACATCAGCAGTCCTATTGGCTGGCCATCGACGAGTTCGTAAACTCCCTGAACACCGCTTCACTCGCTGCTGCTCCGAAGCCTGTGCCCTACTCCCCGCTTGTCACGTACCGGGTTGACGCGACCACTCGAACGTCAAGCACCACGCTTGCCGCTGACAGTCAGCTCGGCGTCGACGTCGGGGCAAATCAGGTTTGGGAAGTTGAGATCGGGGCTTACTACACGGGCACGACCGGCGACCTTCGCATCGGCCTGGCACTCCCCTCTGGGGCATCGGGAAGACTTGGGGTTACAGGTTTCGCTACCAACGCCACCGGGGTCGAGAGCGGCCCGTCTACCCACCGATCCGTTGCCCTTCCCGACACCTACGGGCTGCCCGTTGGCGGAAATGACGCTGACGCCTTCGCCCTTGCTCGAGGCATTGTCCGAGTTGGTTCGACAAGCGGATCGATCAAGCCACAGTGGTCTCAGGACACTTCTAGTTCGAGTGCCACGACCATCTACCGGGATAGCTACTTCAAGGCCACCCGCATCGCATGAAACAAGCCGCCACCCCAACCGGGGTGGCGGCTTGTTCGGCGTTTAGAAGGACTCTACGAACTGGTCGATGGCTGCCCAGTAGGAGCTTTGATGACCTCGCAGGTTGGGGTGCACGGTTTCTGCTGGGTTGAATAGATTGCTTTCGCCGGCCGCCTGCACAGCTAGAGACCAGGACGGCACCACGTCTAACAGTTGAACACCGGACTCATCTGCGGTCTTCGCCAAAGCGTCATTCCACTCTGCATGGCGGGCACTAAAGGGCACGCCATTCACATCCACCGTGGGATTCACCGGGGTCAGTTCGCCACTGCTTGGATAAGCCACATCGAACCCCGAGGGCAGACCAAAGTCGGTTCGTTCCACATTAGGGCTTGGAGTCGTCGCCAAGAGAACCGTCGTCCCCGCCGCACGGGCAGCTTCGGAGATCGACTTGATTGCAGCGATGCCCCCAGGCAGGGTTTCTCCGCTGTTGAAGTTGGCCGCCATGCCATCGTTCATCCCGTAGGTCAGGAGAAGAACCGTGGGGTTGTTCGGCTTGATTTGATCTCGGTAGATCTGCTCACCCTCCACAGCGACGCTTCCATTCACGGACAGGTTGTGCACTTCCGCGCCGCCAGGGGTCAGCGCGCCAAGCTTGCTCGCCAAATAGGCAGATGGAGATTGTGTACCGGGATCGGGGAGAGTAGCGCCAACCCCCACAGACGAGCCGAGTGCGTAGACAGTTACCGTTCCGCCTGCCGCAATAGTCGACTTGAGCTTGTCAAGGTTGTCAGGTGCGGGCAGGTCGGTTGAGCCGAAGGTTGGTATTGGGCCAGGCTGGGCATTGGCGGCAGGGCCGGACGCGGCGACCTTGTTTGCGGCCAGGTAGACGAGCAGCAGAACGGCCACGGCGAACAACGCAAGGCATGCGTACTGGATCGTGCGTGTGCTGCTTGTCGTGTGATTCCTGCTCATGTCCGCGATCCTAGGTGGCTATCTGGCGTTTGCCCACCAAGTGAGGCATTCGAGCGGTCCCACATCCCAGTGGTCGACCCCGCCGCGTGTGGTGGTCCATCGGCGGGTGTGGTCGTACCAGACGTCACCCTGGTAGAGGGCTGACCCGTCGCGGCGGATCGTGTAGCTGACCGGGTTGGGGAGCATGGCTAGTGCACCAAGCCAGTAGTTGCCGTGACGAAATCGTTCGGTGACGTTCGTGCCGGCCGCCTCATCCTGTGCCTGCTTCGGACGCTTGTCAGGTTGCACAGCCATCCCGCCAACCTAGACGAGCAACCACGATCATCGAACATTCCTCCGAATGTCAGCCGTCTGAGTCATACTCACTCTCCACACCCGACAGTGGAAGGATCAGAATGCACACCGCAACCGCCTACCAAGCGGCATCCGAAACCGGCATGAGAGCAATGCGTTTGGGGATCATGCTCAGCGACTACACCGACCCAGACATGGGGCAACTCATAGTTGAGTGCCACCGTGTCGGCGTCAGAATCGAGGCTGTACTCGGTTAGCAGCACCACCCAGATATGACTAGCCGCACACCACATGTGGAGGTATGGTGGAAACAGAAAAGCCGGGGCAGACCAACATCTGCACCCGGCTTACCCCATCACCTGATGCAACAGAGAGGGGCTGCTGTGCAGTCTACCGAGGACAAAGACGCCGCGCGAGTCACAGACAAGGGCAGGGTTATCGGGCCGAAAGAGGCCCTCGCAATTGACAGCGCCCCCTTCAATGGTTTGGGCAAGCACTACTACCAGTTGTGGCTGCGTGGCTCCGACTCAATCGACGGTCTCGAAGTTGCCCTAGCTGCTGAGAGCGACCGGGCCGACCGGGCAGAAGCCAAGCTGCGGGAAGTCACCGAGTATGTCTACAAATACTTGGACGACCCCGACGAGACGGTGGAGCAAATGATGCGTGACCACCTTGAGGCCACCGCATGACCGCCCCCACGCCTGACATCAGGGAAATATCGTCCCGAGCCGCACGGGTCACGAGTGCCGATTGGGGAATTGTGCCCTTGCAAGAGATCGTTCAATTGGCAGCAGATGATGTTCCTGCTCTGATAGCTTCCCTCGCCGCTGTGACCGCTGAACGTGACGACGCGCGACGCGAGGTCGAGCACCAGAAGTGGATCAAGGCGCAGAACACGGCCGCACTAGTCGAGCAGCTTGACCAGGCCCGCCAGATGCTCGCGGACGCACCACACGACGCCAATGCTTGCGCGACCTGGTGGGGGCCGCAGTCTGCTGTATGCACCTGTTGGAAGGCGGGGCTGTGAGCGACTGGCATCAACTCCCCGCCGGCTGGCTGATCCGAATCGGTAACCCAGAGTGGCGGTGCTTTTCTGAGCGCTACCAGGGGCAGCGCGGAATACCTGTTCGCTTCTTCTACCTATGTGGCAAGCGAGTCACATTCACCAAACGAGAGTCCAGACTGTGAGCGAGGAAAAGGCAGACCACATGACCGCTCGAGCAACAATTGGTGCGACCTGCGACCTATGCGGTGCCGTCATTGAGATTGACAGCATTTGGGACACAGCCGAAATTCGGCGTCACTTTGCCAATCAGCACAAGGTCACCGCAGTCCCACCTCAAAGCTAAAAAGCAGTAAGCCCGCCCCCGGAACTGGGGGCGGGCTTCACTTTTGTGGGCTTCGGCTTCACTTGCGGCTTCACCTATACCCTTACTTCCGTGCACCCCCTCGGATTCGAACCGAGAACCCACTGATTAAGAGTCA